>CAZGER010000115.1:0-6497 GCA_964524565.1 uncultured Chthonomonas sp.
GAGAGTGCCGTGCGCTTAGTCATGGTGAGATTATGGGTCAAACCCGGGTCTGTGGGCTCACAGCAATCTTGGTGACAAAGTGTAGAATCACGTTTCGTGGGTAGCTTGAAGGCAGGAGACGCTTTTCCACCTTTTGCGCTTGTGGACCAATCCGGCGTGACGCGAACGCTCGCGGAGTACTCGGGCCGGGTGCTTGTCGTTTACTTTTATCCCAAAGACGACACCCCTGGGTGAGCCGACGAAGCTGGCGGCTTCCGTGACGAAGTCGCGAACGACCCGGGCATGTCGGTGGTGGGTGTGAGCCCGGACTCTCCCAAATCGAAGGAGAAGTTTGCCAAGAAGCTGGGGTTGAACTTCCCTATCCTTTCTGACAAGGAGCGGACTTTGATCGAACCTTGCGGGGTTTGGGTGGAGAAGCTGCTTTACGGCAAGACCTATTGGGGGATCGAGCGCACGACATTTGTTGTAGGTCCGGACGGGACGATCTTGCACGTATGGAACAAGGTGAACCCGAAGAACCACGCGACTGAAGTGGCGCGCTACCTTAGGTCAATGTAGCGGCGACCTGGGCGAGGAGCCACGCGCCATAGCCGCTGTGCCCTGTGACGGGGGCCATTGATTCGTGCATCTTTGTCATGCCAGCCATATCGATATGCGTCCACTTGAGCCCTTGGGGAACGAAGTGCGAGAGAAACGCGGCGCCCATGCAGGGGTGGGCTTTTCCTCCGGGGACGGAGTTGACGATATCGGCGCACTTGGACTCCATCGCCTTGCAGTAGTTGCCGTGCAGGGGCAGCCTCCACACTGGTTCTGAGGTTGAACGGGCCGATTCTTGGAGGGTGTTCCAGAGGGTCTCGTCGTTGGCGAAGACCCCGGACATTTCTGCGCCGAGGGCGGTGACGACGCCTCCGGTGAGGGTGGCGATATCGATGACAGTGTGGGCGTTTTCGACCTCGGTTGCCCAGCAGAGTCCATCGGCCAGGACGAGCCTTCCTTCGGCGTCGGTGTTGGTGACCTCGACTGAGACCCCGTTGCGGTAGAGGATGACGTCGTCTGGGCGGTAGGCGTTGTCGCTGACGGAGTTTTCGGCGGCGACGAGGATCGCGACGATCCGTTTTTGCGGCTTGAGGGCTGTGGCGATGGTTTGCATGGCGCCGAGGACGGCGCACCCACCCGACTTGTCCACCTTCATACCTGGCATGCCCTCTTTGGACTTGAGGGAGAGTCCGCCGGTGTCGTAGGTGATGGTTTTGCCAAGGAGGACGAGGGGCTGTTCGTTTGAGCCGGTCGGGTTCCATTCGATCCTGACGAGGCAGGGCGGGTTCTCGCTGGCCCTGCCGACGTTGAGAAGACCTGTCATGTTTTCTGTGACTAGTTCCTCACCTTGGACCACGCGGGTTGTGAGCCCTGGCGTAGCCTGTGCGAGGGTGACGGCTTGCTCGGCCATCCAGAGCGGTGTCGCGATGTTGGGGGGCGTTGTTCCACACTTGCGGGCGAGGTTGGTCCCTTGGGCGATCTGGTGTCCGTGCTGGAGGGCTTTGTCGAACTCTCCATCGAGGGAGGCGATTGTCAGGTCGATGGTTCCGGTTTTGGGCTGGTACCCGGCGAGGATGCGGTTTTCGAAGCCGGCGAGTCCGAAGAGAAAGCCGGCCTCTGTGCCGAGGGAGACTGGATCGTCGAGGTCACGCAGGTCGAGATGGACGTTTTTTAGCTTTGCGGCGGCGATTGCGGCGATGAGGGCGAGGACGGACTTTCGGAACCCGGGCTGGGAGACCTTGCCGCGCTCTCCGAGACCGATGACGATGACCCTTGGGCCGACGCTCGGGAACGCCTGAACGAGCTGCCCTTCTATGCCTTCGAACTCATCTCTTCGGACGGCGGAGACGACCTCGGGCTGGGAGCCTAGGGGAGGTTCGCGGTCCGTGAACGCGCCGACGACGATGGCGTCTGGGTGAGGCAGGTGGGTTGTTGAGACGGAGGCAAACACGGGTGTGGTTTACCCGAGGCGGAGGGGGCGTCTTTGGAGCCTGGCCGCGCGGGCGGTGGTGCAGGCGCGGGATCCGCGGTGGAGTTTGGGGCCTGTTCTTTTAGTGCGGGGCTTCGTCTGTAGGGTACTTTCCGTCAAGGATATTGATGCAAATGTTGTACTCTTTAACATTGGCAAGTTTAAGGCTATCAAACAAGGATCCCATGCAGAAAGCAAGGACGCCAGCATCAGCCATTGAGACGGTGATACCGACATGATCCAGTAGCATGTCCCATCTTGCGAAACGCTCTATGCCGCTATGGCCTGTCCCGGTCCACCCTACGTATGACTTGGGGTCTGGAGTTGCTGCAACTCCCGGATAAGAGTCGTAGAGTCCTCGGATCACCAGTTTTTTGGCGTTCTTGTTATCTGTGTAAAGGACGACGTCTTGTGGGTCTTGTAGAAAGTCCTCTGGAAGCTGACTTTTTGCATACTCGTGAAATCCTTCTTTATGCAAAAGGTCGATCCTCGTCGGATTTCCTGGCCCCTTGTCGATCCAGACAAAGAAGAACGTGTCTTTTATCTGGTCGATGGGCTTTTCGTGCATTTCGAATATGCTGACTGGAGTGCCTGTCTGGTAGATCCGTTCTGCCCAGAACGGTTTTCTGGCGTCGAAGGAATTAGGGGCGAGAACCGCCCTCGGTATTGCGCCTTGAGTCGAGAGGAAGATCTCGATTGCTTCTTGGACCTCTGCTTTGGTTTCTTTTTCGTCCCAATCGAGGCCGAGGCTGTCGGTGCGGGCGAAGAGCTTCTCGAACATTTGGGCGAACCTTGTCGCATAAGCCGACTTCATTTCGGCTACTGGAAGGTCGAGGAGTTCGTTGTCGACGACTATTTCTGCGTGCAAGTAGCGAAACCTCCTGTCATAGGTCACGCCGTCGACCGTTTTAGTGTCGGATGCGTCTGTGACCGAGCTGTCCATGACTTCGCTTATCGAGATTTGGGCGACATCTTTGCCAAATTCTTCTTTGTGCCTCTTCATGAGATACTTGAACAACGTGCGTGTAATTTCAAGCGCTTCTGGGTTTGACACTGGCCCATCGATGCCGCGGTATACGTTGTAGCCTCTGGCCCAAATATAGGGTGCGTCTTCGTTCATTAGTCGTCGTGAGGGTTCAGGGCCTCTGCTGCTGCGTCATTATAGCTTCCGGTCCCGCCATGGTTCCAGCCTCCGGCGTTGTTTTGTGCACCCCATTCGTTGATTTTGTGGCCGGCAGCCTCGGCGGCGTCGATCGTTAGTCCAACGGGGGTGGGGTCAAAGAACTCCACGACGGCTTTGAACCACCCGAGGAGCAGGGCGAAGAAGCCCGCGTGCCTCCCTTCCCTGTGCATTCGATGGTAGCTCCAGGGTTCGTTATTGAGCGGTCCGGAGCCCTCTGGCGACTTGATGAGCGCACGTTCGTCGGCGAGGCACATTGACTTGTCGGTGTACTGTGCGATCGGTTGGGGTGGGAGTGAATTGTGTGTTTCCAGATATTTCCGGGTGTACCGAGTGGCGAGGTTTTTCGTTTGCCCGGTCTTAAGGAGGTCTCCCGTTTTGGAGAGGAGGACATACACATAGTAGACGATCTCCGTGACCACGGTCGTTTTTGAAAGGCCAGCGGGGTCGGCGTTGGAGACCGGGTTGTTGGCGCAGTAGGCGTACCAGTTACGGCCGTCGCGGATCGGATCGCGGGTGATGAACCGGCCGGTCTCGGAATCGTAGTACCGATTGCCGAGCAGGTGCAGTCCGGTGCCTTGGTCCAGTTGGTACCCAAACGGCCCCGCGTAGCCGAACGGGGACTTCCAGTCGCCTGACGCGCCGGTGAGGTTGCCAAAGGCATCGTAGATCCGGGTGGCGGTGACGGAAGCGTTGGCGGAGGTTTGGACGCTGGCGGACTTGATGCCTGCGTGGAAGTAGGTTTTGACGCCGGCGCGGCTTTCGGAGACGCCCGGGTTGTAAGTGGCCTGGCCGTCTCCGAGGAGGGGCGAACCCGGGTTGTTCCCGTCGCGGAAAAACAATTTGCCACCGGCGGGTTCGAGCGCGCTCACGCGGGCGTTGAGTCCGTTGTAGTAGTAAGAGCTGTTCGTGCCGCCGGGATGGGCGATGCCGGTCAGTCGGGAGTCGTAGTCGTACGAGTAGGTGGTCGTCCCAGACGGGCGGACCATTGCGGTCCTGCGTCCGGCGGCATCGTAGGCGAACGTCCTTGGGTCTGCGCCTCCGGTGACGGCGAGGAGTTTGTCGCCAGGGTCGTAGGTGTAGCTTTCTGCGACGCCGTTGACGGTTCGGGAAGCCCGGTTGCCGTTGGCGTCGTAGGTATAGGCGGCCTGGTATCCGTCGGACCTGTTTTCGGCTGCTAGCTGGCCCGCGAGGTCGTAGGCGTAGGAGGTTGTGAGCCCTGTTTCGACGGACTGGGTGACTTGGCTGGCGGCATCGTAGGTGTAGACCCGGGAACTGAGGACCGTCTGCTGGGGGTCTTTGAGGGTGAGTGAGGCGAGCCGGCCCTGGTTATCGTAGGCCGAGTGCTCGGTTGCGCCGTTCCCGAAGGTTTGGGTGGCCATGCGTCCGGCGGAGTCGTACGTGAAGGATGTGGTGTCTCCTCCGGGGTCTTGGACGGTTGCCAGCCTGCCTGACGGTTCGAAGGTGTAGGAGGTGGTTCCGACCCCGGCCTGGGTCATCGAGGTGCGGTCTCCGGCCAGGTTGTAGGCGTAGGTGAGGGACTGGTTGGGGCCAGTGAGCGATTCGAGCTCTCCGGCCGGATTGAAGGCCCAGGTGCTGGTACCGGAGGAATCGGCCATTTGTACGACGCGGCCAAGGGGGTCCCTGGTGAACGCGGTGTCGGTACCGGTGGGGTAGTCGACGGTGAGGAGCCTCCCGGCGGTGTCGTACACGTAGCTGACCGTTTGGCCGAGCGGGTTGGTGGCGGACGTGACCTTGCCGGTGGCGTTGTACGACCACTGTTCGAGGGATCCATCCGGGAGGAGGACGGAGACGGTCTCGCCCCTTGGCGTATAGGCGAGTGACCTTGTGTAGCCCCGGCCGTTGGTGACGGCGGTCACCTTGGAGAGGGCGTTGTAGAGATAAGACTGGGTCTCGCCCTTGGCGTTCGTGGTTAACGTCTGGCGACCGAGGTCGTCGAAGGTCGAGAGTGTGGCCCTGCCCAGGGGATCGGTGGAAGAGACGACGTTCGACTCGGCATCATAGACGATGGTGGTCACGCCTGCGGAGGGGTCGGTGACAGTTTCCGGGCGGCCCCATTCGTCCAGGCCGATGTTCGTTGTGGCACCGGCGGAGTCTGTTGTGGAGGTCACGGCTCCGAGAAGATCGTAGGCATAGCCGCTCGTCGCGCCGGACGGTTCGGTGGTGCCGACGAGGTTGCCGTTGGTGTCGTAGACGTTTGTGACGGTTCTGCCTAGGGCATCGGAGATCGAGACCGGCTGTCCGAAGGAGTCATAGGTGGTGACCTCGGAGACCCTGCCGAGGGCGTCTGTCTTGGAGGTGGGGCGCCCGGCGGAGTCTCGGGAGATGGTGGTGAGGTTCCCTGACGGGTCTTGGGCTGTCAGGATGTCGTTTTGCGGGCTGAACGTGAGTGTCGTCGTGTAGTTGAGGGGGTCTTTGGCGGTGAGGACGTTACCGGCCGCGTCGTAGGTGAACACCCACGGTTGGCCAGACTTATCGGTGTAGGTGAGGACGTTGCGGGCGGTGTCGTACACCCTGGAGTCGGAGAAGCCAGCCGGATCGACCTCGGAGACGAGGAGCCCGGCGGCGTAGTTGTAGACCTGGGTTGCGGCGTCAGGCCGGACGAGCGTCGCGGCGGAGCTCGAATATGTCCAGTTCCAGGTTGATCCGGCCGGGTCGGTGAAGCTGGTGAGGCGTTCGGAGGAATCGTAGGTGTAGAGCCAGGACTTGCCACGCCGGTTGGTCTCTGAGAGCATGTCGGCGGCGGCGTTGTAGGTGAAGGTCCGCGAGTGGCTGACGCCATCCAGTGCCGGGTACGTGACGGCGGTGAGGTTGTTCGAGCCGTCGTAGGTGAAGGACCAGACTCGGAAGAGTGGGTCTGTGACGGTGGCGATGAGGCCGTTGACGTAGGTGAACGAGAGCGACCTTCCGGAGGAGTCTTGGACGGAGGTGATCTTGTCGGCGGAATCTCGGTTGACCGTGACGGTGTTGCCCGACCTGTCCGTGACGGAGGCGAGCCGCCCGGTGGTTCCGAAGCCGTAGACAGTCTGGTTCTTTGTGACCAGTGTCCAGGTTCCGCTACCATTGTGGGTGAGGGTGTCGTGAACCCAGTTGGGGGGCGTGAAC
Organism: uncultured Chthonomonas sp.; assembly: GCA_964524565.1. Taxonomy (GTDB): domain Bacteria; phylum Armatimonadota; class Fimbriimonadia; order Fimbriimonadales; family Fimbriimonadaceae; genus UphvI-Ar2. Next base: position 6,312 of record CAZGER010000115.1, read on the forward strand.
AGGCCTGCGCTTTCTGTGTAGGGCACTTCGAGGCCGTCTGGGTGTCGGACGATGGCACTGGAGCCTGGCGTGTGGGCGATTTTGGTGTCGTAGGTGTGGCTCCAACCCCTTCCGAGGTCGAAGCTGTAGGTGCCTTTGGACGCATGGTGGAGGGCGAGTCCGACGCCGGAGTCTCCCCTTGCCTGC
>CAZGER010000116.1:0-6484 GCA_964524565.1 uncultured Chthonomonas sp.
CCGTGTGCCGACATAGAGCCTGTCGAGGTGCTCGTCCAGTTTGAAGACCTTTCCGCCGTAGATGCGGATCCCTTCAAAGAGCCCGTCGCCGTAGAGGTGGGCATGGTCTGCGGCCGGGACGGTGGCGGTCTCAATCGGGGAGACGGAACCGTTGAACCAAACGAGCATCGGCATATCGCGAATATACCGAGATGCGTGGGTGCCATCGGGGTAGGCCACGGATCATAGGTGGGACCTGTTGCGTCAATAATATGGGATCGGCCCGAATTGGGCCGTTGCTTGTGCGTATGCGTTCAGGAAAGACACGGTGGGCCCTGTTGGGCGTGCTCGCTCCGCTGGTCGGCGGGGGAGGCTATCTGGGTTACGACTCTTCGCGCTATGTGCCGGTGGCGCACCCGACGGTCAAGGTCGGTGACACGGAACTTTCTGGCACGGCGGCGGAGGTCAGGAAGGGCCTGGAGGCCTGGGCGGACGAGGTTTTGGGCTCGCCGCGCAAGATGGGCAACAAGATTTTGAAGGGTGAACGCGGCGAGGTCACGGCGGGCGGTCTTGGCCTTGCGGTCGATCTGGAGAAGACGCTGGCGCACGTCGAGTACACAAACTACTGGATGAACCTGACGGGGGCTTACTCGGAGGACACGCCAGCACGGGAGACCGAGGCGGCGTTCGACGATTCTGGTTTGGACACAGGGGCGATCGAGGCTTTCGTGAAGGAGCACGCTCCGGAGCTGGGTTCGGCCAAGGCGACGTGGGACGGCAGCGTGCGCAGGCAGTACGAGGTGACACCGTTCGAACTGGATTCCACAGCGGCGGGCGGCCGGCTGATCGCGGCGGTGAAGGACGGGTCGGACTTTGAGATCCCGCTGAAGGAAGGGGCCAAGGACGTCCCGGACTCTGAGCTGGAGAAGATCACTGAGGTCCACAGCGAATTTTCGACGAGCTTTAGCACGGGGAAGGTGTCGCGGTGCCTGAACATCAAAAGGGCGGCGGAGTTGATCGACGGGACGGTGCTGATGCCGGGCGAGGCCTTTAGTTTTAACGGTCATTTGGGCAGGCGGACGGTGGCCAACGGGTTCCACGTGGCGGGCGTCTATGTCTCGGGGCGCCACGATGTGGACGTCGGCGGGGGCATCTGTCAGGTCTCGACGACGATCTACAACGCTCTGTTGCTCGGGGAGCTCAAGGTCAACCAGCGGAGCCCGCACTCGTTGCCGGTGCCTTATGTCCCGCTTGGGCGTGACGCGGCGGTGAGCTATCCGAACCCTGACCTGAAGTTCACGAACGACACGGACGGGCCGGTGGCGATCTCGATGACCTATACGCCTGGGAAGCTGTACGTCCGGATCTTGGGCGAGGGCCAGCACGGGCGTGAAGTGAAGTTTGAGAGCAAGCTGATCTCCAGTTGGTCGCGAGGGGAGAAGATCGTGGACGACCCTTCGTTGCCGCCTGGGAAGACGAAGGTCATGGACGCGGGCGGTTCGGGCCGGAAGGTCCGAACGTGGAAGGTGGTCTACCAGGACGGCAAGGAGATCGAGCGTACGAACATGGGTGACAGTGTGTACTCGGGCGGGCCGAGGATCATCGCGGCGAACCGGCGTCCTGCAGCGCCCAAACCAGTCGTTCCGGCAGGGGGGACGCCGCCTGTCGGAGGCCCGGCGGGGGCGACGGGGAACCTTCCGGCTGGGTCTGGCTAGAGCTTTGCCTTGTCCACGCGGATGAGGTCGTACTGCCTTCCGGAGTAGACGGTCTCTCCGATGTCCGAGAGGTCTCCGGTGGGGAGAAGGTTGAACACGCCTGGATCTGGGACGACGATGTAGTCGGCCCCGGACTCTCTGAGGATCTCCCGACGGACTTCTGGGTTGTCGGTGCGGTAGAGCCCTTCTGCCTTTGTGCGGCGCTCATCGTAGTTGGGGGTCTCGCTCCAGTGTCCGGCGTAGGTGACGCACCCGGCGATCCCGGTAAGGACGGGGTTGATGTCTGGCAGGTAGGGGGTCGCAAAGTCGGAGTCCAGGCTGGGGACTCCGGGCCGTGCGATGACGACCTTTCGGCCGGGAACCTCATCGAGTTTTTTGACAATGGCGAGTACGTCGCTGGAGAAGAAGACGGGTTGGACCTTGGTGGAGGAGACGTTGCCACGAACCAGGAGGGACTCACGCTGGAACCAATACACGGAGGTCGCGCAGACGAGGGCGATGGCTAGGCCAGCGGCGAGGTTACGGGCGTTGCGCGGGTCTTCAGAGTGGGGGTGTTTGCCGTCGCCGGTGAGTCGGGCGGCGATGAGTTCGAACCCGATCGCTCCGGCAAAAGCCCAGGGGATGGAGAGTCCCATCGCGAGCTTGCGCTGGAAGAGTTGGGGGAAGTAGGGGGCGACGAGGGATATCGCGGCCCAGTTCCAGACAAGGGCTCTGCCGATGGAGTTTCCGCTGACGAGGGCGGCTCCTGTGAGGGCGGCGGCGAAGGCGACCAGCCATTGGGGGAGTCCGAGGAAGTAGGTCTTGTCGGGGTCGTAGCCGGTGCTGGAGACGAAGAGTACGAGGGCGGTGAGGGCGATGGTCGCTGCGCCGATGGTCTGTCGCTTTCCGGCCTTTGCTGCCAGGAGCCCGGTGACGGCCAGGCCGAAGGTGACAAAGACTCCGGAGAGGACCTGTCGGAAGGTGGGGGAGTAGGTGAGGGTGGCGGCGCGGGCCTGGAAGACAGGGTCTTGCTTGAGGACGTAGAGGAACCACAGGGCTGCGGGGACGGCGCCGAGGCCGATGAGGAGGGAGCGGACGACCCAGGGCTTGGTGAGGGTCTTGTTGACGAGGGCGGTGGTGCCGACCCCGATGAAGACGAGGGTGACGAGGAGGACATCGTAGCTGTGGATGTTCATTAGAAGCAACATCCAGAGGGCTCCGGGCAGAACGGACGAGGAGTCTTCACGCGCCCTGACGAGGGACTCGAAGACAAGGACGATGAGGCACAGGCTCACCATGAAGAGGCTGTTGGTGAGCATCGAGGGGAAGACGAAGGCCTCTGGCTGCCAGACATCGATGGGGAGCCTGCCGTCGACGAGTCCGGCGGCCCATTGTCCCTGGGTTCCGACGAGGCGTCCGAAGGGCTGCCAGAAGACGAACCCGACCCCGGCACCGAACACAGCGAGGAGCATCCCGAGTTTGGCGACGAAGGGGCTGAACTCAAGCCGGGCGACGAGGCGTCCGAGGAGGATGACGAAGAGGTAGGAGAAGCCGATCCGGGCGATGGTCACGACGAGGGGGATCGCGGTGGCGGGGCCGAGGACGGCAAAGAGTTTAGCGACCCATCCGAGGACGAGGAAGTAGAGGTGGACGGTGAGTCCGGGCTGGGTGTCGACGGCGAACTTGTTTTGGAAGAGGAGGTTGCCGTCCATCGCCTGTCTGATCCAGGCGGCGTAGACCATGTGGTCGTCGGTGTTGAACTGGCTGCCCAGGTAGAAGGAGCCGGAGGGGAGGCTCTGCCAAGCCACAAGTGCGGGAATGAGGGCAATGACAGATGAGATGAGCGCGAGGCGCACCACGAAGACGCGGAACGACGCCCTGAGAGCCTTGGGCGTGTCGGGCATTTACTCGGGCACCTTGCGGCCCATCTGCTCGTAGATCGACACGATCATTGCCGAGTTCTCGGCTGCCTCCTTGTTCTCGGGGTCGATCTTGAGGGCGTCACGGTAGAGCTTGAGGGCCTCTTTGTACTTGAGTGTGCGGTCCATGACCGGGCTCATCATCATTGTGGTGCCGTACGAGACGGTGGCCTTGACGTACCGGGCTTGGTTTTGCGCCGGATCTGCCTGGTAGAGCCCTTTTGCATTCTCGTAAGTGGACCTGGCGGCGACGATCTCCATTTTGAGGGGAGCGTCTTCACCCGTCACGAAGACGGCCGCGAACGCGACGAGGGCGGTGGTCATGGCTTATTCTGACCGATCACCCTGGTCGCCTTCATCTGGGATTCGAATGCGGCGGTGGCGTTTTCGAGCTCGACGGCCATTTTGAGGGCCTCACCTGACGTGAGGCGCCGTTGGAAGGAGGTCCTGACGGCAGAGATGGCGATCGTGAGTTCGGGGGAGATCTGGCGGTGTAGGAGTTCGAGGGGCGCGCCTGTCGGGGCTTGGACAGCCTTGCGGACCCTGTCGTAGGTTGAGTTGAGGAGGATGAGCAGAGCCTGGTCGAGGTGGTTGGCGCGTTGGAGGGTGGCGGACATGGCTTCGATCAGGTCCCTGGCTGTCCTTGCCGGCGGGGACGTGACGGCGAGCGAACCGAACGGTCGGCCAAGGGTGTAGAAGACAGCGAGCACGACGAGGAGGGCCTGCCACGCGATGGAGTGGGCCCAGGAGCCCAGGTAGTCGAGGGCGGACTCATTGGTCTGGTTGCCTATGCCGTACTCGGCAAAGACGACTGTGCCGCCGGGTTGGACGAGGCGGGAGAGGACATCTAGCCCGAACCTGGCGTGGTCGAACTTGGTGATGGAGCGGTTGGTCAGGATGGAGGCGTCCGGGAGGGTGAATCGGGATCCGTTACCGACACCGGAGACGAGAAGGGCAACGTGGGGCCCCTCGGGTTTTGGTTGAATCTCTGCGAGGGGGGCGTACATCACGCCGATGGGCATCTGGAGGCTCTGGGGACTGACGGCAAGGCGGTACTTGCCTTCGGTGCCAGCCAGTTTGACGAGGTCTGAGCCATCAGTCCGTGGGTGCTCGGGAACCCTGAGGAACAGGCAAGTCTGGCCGGCCGATGTCGCTTGCTTGATGTTGGCGGCGAACCTTGTGACCGCTTCGGGCGTCCGGTCCTGACTATAGTCTTGGCTGCCGAGCCTAGGCACGACGAGGAGGTCGCCTTTGCGGAGGATGGGGCGGATCCGGCCGTCCACGCGGACTTTGTAGCCCCGCTTTTTTAGGAGCTCGGCAAAGGCGGCGAACCCGGAGGACTTCGTGTTCGTGGCGCTGGGGAAGACCCGTGTGTCGTTCTGGAGGACGAACATGAGGACAGCGAGGGCGAGGAAGAGGGAGAGGACCGTGAGGAGCCTTGAGAAGAGCCTCATTTGGCCCTCCCTGCCAGGGCGTCGCGGGCGGCGACATAGTGGCCGCGCATGGACTGGACGGAGGATTCGTTGACGTCCAGGTGGCCGTACCAGACGCGGTCGAAGAGGCGGGTCGCGATCCTGAAGGCGCACTCAATGGGGTAGGCAGGGGACGCTTCGATGCGTCGAAGGTGCTCCCAGTTTGTGCCTGCGCGTTGGAAGCGGGCGACGCCGTGCTCATCGAAGCGCATGAGGGCTGCGATGTAGAGGGCCCTGGTCGCCTCGCGGTACTTCTTTTTGGCGAGGAGCTGGTCGGCTCGGCTGAGCCATTCGTCGGCGCTGAGGTCCGGCTCATCCTCCTCCAGGAGTCCGCCGCCGCCTGTCCGCTTGCGCATGGAGACGGAACGGATGTTGAGTACGGCGAAGACGAGGAGGGCAACCACGCCGATGACGATCAGGGTCCAGAGGACGGCGGTGAGCCAGGGGAACGTGCCGATGGGGACATCTGGGCCGGGACCTGGTGACTTGAAGAGGTTCTCAAACCACTCGGCGATCTTGTCGAGGACCTTGGAGAGCCAGGACTCCCGCTTTGTTCCGGCAGCGTCGCGGTAGAGGGGGTTCTTTTTGATCTCGCTGGCCTCTTGCGCTGCGTTGGTGTTGTCCGGTGAGGCGGAGGCGGGCTGTCCTCCGGAGAACCTTTCGCTGGCGGTAATGGTCGAGACGACGTCGGAGCGGACGTCTTTGAAGTTGCGGTGTGTGAGGTCGCTGAGGGCCTCTTTGGCGATGGGGTCGTTGAAGTGGCGGCCGAGGGCGGTCCTGAGTTCGTACTCAGTCTTGGCTGCGGCTGCTTCTGAGCGCAGGTCTGCCACCGACCAAGCGGCCAGGAGGATGGCTATGGCCAGGGTTGCCCTACGCACTGTCGATCACCTTGAGGTCCTTGGCAAGGAGCCTGATATCGAGGGCTTCGAGCCGGGAGCGGCGGTCGAAGTACATGAGGGTGGAGGCACAGCCCGCGAACGGGACGACGAACCACATCGCCATGAACCCCGGGACGCTGCCCACGCCAACGTCGATAACGTTTTTCCAGGGGCTTGATCCAGCGATGGCCGATCCCCAATCGGTGGCCCCGAGGACCTGGAAGGAGATCTCGATGCCGTAATACAGAAGCAAGCCGACAACGACGATGACGATCCCGGTCACGAAGAAGGACTCGAACATGCTCAGGATGCCTGGGTAGACCTTGAGGAGGGAGCTACCGCGCTTGATCGATGCCCTTGTGCCTTTCTTTTCCAGAAGCGATATGACTGGTGCGAGTGAGAGGCGGTAGAGGACGGCGGGGCAGAACAAGACGGAGGCGGTGACGAGGAGGAAGCCGACCATCGCTACGGCGACGGAGGAGGCCGTTCCCTCGTCGCCTTGGATGAGTCCGCCGTAGAGGAAGAGGAGTCCGGCGAGCCAG
>CAZGER010000117.1:0-6455 GCA_964524565.1 uncultured Chthonomonas sp.
AGCCAAAAAACGTGTCCGAGACCACCGTCCCCGCCGCCTCCGCCCACGAGGTCACCGCCTGCGTCCCCGTCGTGACACTCACCGAAAGCGTCAGAACCGAAGTGGACGATGGCACCGTCACCAGGTTCCAACCCGGCTGCAACGGCACGCTCATCGGTGTGTTCTCGCTCGTCGAGCCCTTCAACAGCACGCCCGATTGCGTCGCCCCCCGCACAAAATAGCCAAGACCCTGCCGGAACTCACCCTCGTCCGGGTACAGGTCGTACTTGCCGACAAACGGGTTCCACCGGGCCACCAAAGTCTGGTCGTCCGGCAGACCCAAAATGTCCGCTGGGTTGGGCCGGAACGGCTCCAACGGGAACCCGACCCCCTTCAGCCTCGGCTCCCTGGCAAAAACGAAAGACGTGTCGCTCCCCGGCGACCTCAGGTCCAGCCCCAACGCGCCCTTGCCCTTGTTGACCTTGATGTTAAATAGCTCCGTCGCGACAGAGTTCACAACCTTGAACAGCCGGACGGTCGTCGGCTGCGCAGGCTCGAAAGTCGGGTTGCTGACCGAACCGCCAAACGCAAAGTTCTGGACACCCATCTGGAAAGAGCCCCCCGCCCACTCCACCTGGACCGTGTGGCTCGCCCCAGCCTCCGGCTTGTAACCGGTCAAGGTCCCGTAACAGTTCTTCACCGTCGGGCTCTGGCCCGTGCTGACCGCCCCCGCCGGAAGGTACAAGCGCACGTTCTTGCCCTGGAAAGGCAGATCGACCGCCACACGGTACGCCTGGCTCGAAAAAGTGTCGCTCGGGAAGTTGGGCACCACCGCGCCATACGCGCCGTTCAAAAAGATCTGGTCGTCCTGGGCGCTGGTAAAAAACCTCGTGAACTCCGGCCGCCAATAGATCGGAAAGCTCGTGCCGCTCAACAAAACCTCGTTCCCGTTCACCAGCGTCCGAAAAGCGTTCAAGACCACCGCGAACACGCCAAAGTCCGTGCTCCCCGGTGTCGCAGCGATCGGAAAAGCGATCGGAACCACCTTCAGCCCTGCGTTCGTTCGAACGTCCAAGATCGACTGCCGCAAAGCCCATTCCGAGAACGACCGACCCTCCACCGTCGCCGAACCGCTCCCGCCCAAAAAGTTGATCACGTCCTGGCCAAGACCCTCCAATGCCAGATCGTCCTGGTACAGCCCAGGAGCAGAGTAATAGCGAGAGTTGAACTCCGCCGCAAACCCCGGATACTCCGCCAGAACCTTCCCAAACGCCGTCCCCGCCATCTGGTACCGCAAAAGGTAGATCCCGCCCGTGCTGCCACCGACCGGCAAAGGGTCGGTCAACAGGTTCGGAGCGATGAACCGTGGAGCCCCAACCCCAGCATGGTTCGACCACTGGTAAGTCGCGCTCACGTCGTAAAGCGAGTCCAACGTCGCCTCGATCTGGTCCGCCGTCACCCCAGGAATGCTCCCACCAACACGCGAGACCGACATCGTCGCCGCCCGGACCAGACCCTCGTTGTAACAGTCAAACGGGTACTGAAAAGCGTCCATGTACGCCAAAAGCAGACAGTGGACATAGTTCACCGCCCCGCTGGCAGTGTTCTGGTAAACCGGAAAATGGACCTCTGGCCCCCCCGGCGCGTTCGGAACGTAGATCCCACCGGCAACCGCCTGCCTGGCCGGAATGTCCGCGTCGTAGTTGAGGATCCTCACCACCCCACCGACCGCTGGCGAGCCAAAAACCGCGTTCATCGCCGGCTTCGCCGCCCCGAACACAGAAACCAGATAGTCCTTGTACGCCGTCGGAAAAGCCCGCGGGCCGCTCGTGTCGAACGTCGGAATGATGTCCGCCGCCTCCGGCCCACCGCTCCGCGAAACTTGCCGGCCAGAAGGCAAAGGCACCCCTCGGCTCGTCAGGACCACCGTGACCGGGATCGAAAACTCCGTCCTGTCGCCCCGCAGACGCCGCAGCCCCTCAGAACCCTGCGCGATCAACCCGGCCTGGCGAGACACCGCCGAATAAACCGCCTCGTTGATGCTCCCGCTAGAACGCGAACTCCCGATCTCGACCCGCAAGACCGAGGCGAACGATGCGCTGCCTACAAGCAACAGGGCCGCGAACGCGGCCCTCAGTACAAGCTGTCTCATTGACGATCGGTTCCTCTATGGAACGAACGATCCAACTTTGCTGATCGTTCGACTCTCCGCGCCGTTGGCAATGCCAAGCACCAGATAGTGGTACGTGTTACCAGATACCAGCGGAGGACCGCCGTACGCCTGGGACAAACCGCTCGTCGGACTGCTCTCCGTGTCCCAGATCGCAGACACGCTCCCGGTCGGGAACTCGTCAAAAACGTACACCACGTACTGCGTCGCCCCCGATCCGCCCTGCCAGCTGAACGTCGTCCCCGCACCGACCGGGTTCGTCTGCAACAGACCCAGCGTCGAAGCCACGACCCTGCTGCTCAAAGCGCTCTCCGTCTGGCTGGAAAAGTTCGGGTACTGCGCCGATATTGTCGTCAACGCGTACGAGTACGTCGAAAAAGGCTCGGTCCCGATGTCCGCGTAGTAAGGGGCAAGCGGGTCAAAGTAAAAGTCGATCCCCGTCACCGCCCCGCTCGCACCGGTCCCACGGTAAACGCCAAAACCGAACAGGTCAGGGAACTGCTGCTGGTCCCAGAACAGCTCGACCTCCACGACCATGTCCGGACGCAGCGCCCGGCTCCTGGCCCGGAACTTCCTGTCGATCTGCTTGTCGCCGTAGGTCGACTTCGCCCACTCGAGGCCCGACCGCTCAGACCGCGAGGTCGGGTGGGAGACCCAGCTCGTCACACCGATGTTCTGCGGCGGCGTCAAACCCGGCAGGCCCGGATTGTCCAGCACAAAGTTGCGCACCCTGGTCTCGCTGTTGGCAAGCACCACCGCCGTCTGGTCAGACCTGTAACCCTGGCCCGAGGCCGACACCGTGTAGCTCAGGTTCGGCACCAGGTCCCGGATCGTGTACCGCCCGTTCGCGTCCGTGAACGACCGCGTCGAGCTCCCAGACCCGTGGTAGGCAAAGACAGAGGCGCCCTGAAGCAAGAACCCGTCCCGGTCCGTCACCGTCCCAGTGATCTGCCCCAGCGTTGCCGCAGGCCCCACCATCACGTTCACACTGTTCTGCTGCTCCCCGATAAAGTTCAAGATCGAAGTCCGCCCACGGTAAGGGACACCGCTCACAATCGCGTCCGCCCGGACCTCCACCTCTCCGTCCGGAAGGTTCGTCAGAACGTACGCGCCAGAGTTCGTCGTCGTCGTCGACTGTCCCCCCGCCGTCACCGTCGCGTCACGGATCGGGTTGAAGTTCGCATCAACGACCGTCCCGGTCACCGTCGAGTCGAATGTCGACACACCACCCGGGCAACCCCCCAGGCCAATCAAAGAAACCAAAAGGACAAAATAAGGGAACTGCTTCATTGCGACTCCTGCCCAACTATACGCGCAACACCACCCGCCGTTACCCCGAAAAGTTGAATGCAAGCTCAACGTCAAAGCCAGAGGACCTGTACGCGCCCGAGGTCACCAAAGGATCGTTGTTCTTCACGTCCCGGAACCGGTACCCGACGTTCAACGCCAGGTTCTGCCAAATCTGGTACCGGTACACCAGGCTAAAGTCCAGGTCCGTCTGCGGCAAGTAACCCCTCGTGTCCCCCTGCGAGGCTTCGAGCGACAGAGTGTCCCTGCGCCCCAACCGATAGCTCAAACCAAAATCCCACGCGAACGAGTCCTGCTGGAACGTGCTCGACCCGCCCGAGACCAGCGCCGAGATCCCCGCTCTGTAAGAAAGCCGACCCATCGGCCCCCCAGAGGCGAACATGTTCAACGTCGTCGCCGTGCTCGAAGCGCTCGAACCGATGTACCGCGTCCGGCTCGAGTCCACCGAACCAGAGATCCTGTGCGTCCCGCCAAAGTCGTAGTCCCCGCTCAGGCTCAGCGCGTCCGTCTTCGCGTTCGCACTAAAGTTCCCCGTGCTCTCAAAGCTCACCGCCGCCGCCGATACGTGCAACCGGTCAGAAACCTCCCAGTCCGTCACCAACCGCAACGATTTCCCGTTCGTCGGGCCGTTGAACAAAGGCGTCGAGGTCCCCGAAGAAAAACCGTTGCCGTTGTAGCCAGCCCCGAAACCCGACGTGTAACCGGCAAGGCTCACCCCGCCCGAGTTCCCGTCCGTCCACGAGGCCGAGGCGACAAACTTCTCAGACGGACGGTACGTCGCCGAAAGCGACATCTCCCGACCCGTCCCGCTCGTCGAACCACGCAGGTTGCTCAAACTCGCCCCCAAAGCAAAGTTCAGCGTCCGGTCAGACTCGTAGGTGGCACGAAAGTTCGTCGAGAGCACGTCCACCTGCTGCGTGCCCGTCACATGGCTGTTCTCCAACGAAAGCTGCGTGTTCAGCTTTCCAAACTGCTTCCTCGTCGAAAGTGAGGCAGTGTCCACGTTCGATTCCGAACTCCCAGTCTTGGACATCGTCCTGTAGTAGCTCAGGTTCAGCGGCAGACCCTTCGCCCCGCCAGGATTCACCACATAGCTCGCCCCCGCCCGCGTGAACCTCGTGCGTGAGGCCGTGGTGCTTGTGCTCGTCGGAAGGCCACTGATCAAAGAGTTCAAAGCCGACACCGTCAAAACGCCCCCGCTCCCAAAATCCCGCCGGAGCGAAGCGTCCCACATCTTCTCGTTCCGGCTGAACGATGTCGTGTCGATGTTCGTGTACCCGTCCTCGATGTCCCTCACGTTGCCCGATAACTGCCACTTTCCAAACTCGGACCTGATATTGATCCCCCGGGCCGTGCCAGAGCGCGGCGTCGCAGAGTTCGTCAGCTCACCCCGCGCAAGACTCATCGAAAGCCGCGTCCGACCAAAGTTCACCGAATAGTCGATCCCCCGTACCGTACGGTCGCCGTCCTCGAACAAAGATGGCTTCGGCGTGTACTCCACATCGATCAGCGAAGTGCTCGGCATGAACCGCGTAAAGTAGAAGATACTGGCGTTGTTCGTGTCGAAAACGTAGTCGATCCCCTGCGTCTGCAAGATCCCGTCCACCCGGATCACGATCGGCTTGGTCAGCAAAGGCTCGAACTGCAAAAAGTAGGGGGTCGAAGGCGCGCCAAACCCCTGGAACTTCTCCAACCGGGTCGCGTCCCCGGCCGCCGTTCCCGCCGACTGGTGCATCGCCACAACCCCGATCCGCCCCGCCTTCCCAAGGTCGTAAGAGACCGACCCCGCCGTCAGCCGCCCTGCCGCACTGTTGATCGCGAACGACTCGTACGTCGCCACGATCGTGCTCGTCGGAGGGATCACCTTCGCCTGCAAAGAGACACGGTCGACAAAGGTCACCGTCCCCAGGTCGTAGTCGACCGTGTAGTCCGTCCCCAACTCCTGCAACACACCGTCCACCTCCACCCGCTCAGAACCACGGATGATCTGGCTCGACTGCAAGTAGTACGGCCCAGCCGTGTTCGCCCCCTGGATCGTCACCGTCCTCGCCTCACCACGAGACGAAGAGTAAGAAAACTTAAGGTTCGTCCGCCCAAGACTGTACGCAGCGTTCAAGCCGGTCATGTTCTTGTTCAACCGGGCAAACTGGTTCGTCTGCGCGATCGATGTCTGCACATCGCCGTACTCCAGGCTCAGCCCCCCGGTCGTCGTCCACATCCGGTACTGGCCCGTCTGCGGGTCCGTGAACCGCGAGTCCTGAAGGTTCGCCTCAAAGTTCAACCACCCAAAGACCTGCGACCCCTCCATCCGGACAAAACCAAGGTCCGTGAACCGGTTGTTGCCAAAACCCCCGTAGTTCGTGATCCCATAGGCGGACTTGTCCCCTGTCACGTTGTGGTTGTGGTACGCAAGGCGCCTAAAACCAAAGACCTTCACCCGCTTGACGACCTTCTCGGTCGCCCACTTCACCGCCGAGTTTTGGGCCGGCGCAAAAGCGCACAGCCCCAACAAAGCAACGACCCAAAGAAGCCTATTCGCCAAGCACGCTCTTAAGGAGGTCGATGTTCGCCCTGGCCGCCGCGACAAGCTCGGGCTTGCGCTTTGCCAGCGTCTCCGCGACCTTGTCCCTGCCAGAAATGAACGATTGAAAGCCATGAAAGATCCGGTCCGCGGTGATCCCCTGCATGTTTGGAGGGGCAGGCAACCCCAAGACGTTCGTGAACGCCGTCACCTTGGGGTCGTAGCTCACCATGTACGCCGGCAGACCAACCGTCGCCGCCAGGATCCCAGCGTGCAGCCGCATCGCGATCACAGCCTCCATCCTCGCAAGCCTCTGCTGCAGCGCCGCCGGAGTCTGGATCCCCTTGAGCTCCGGAACCTTGCCCCCATGGACCTTGGCGATCGCGTCAACGATCGAGCGGTCCTACTCGTCGTCCAAAGGCACCATCACGGGAACATAGCCGTTCTTGCTTAGCAGCATCACCAGGTCGCCAAAAA
>CAZGER010000118.1:0-6424 GCA_964524565.1 uncultured Chthonomonas sp.
CTCTCGCCAAGGTCCTCCAAAGCCTCCGCCTTGTGCGCCAGTGCCTTCAAGTCCTCGGGATGCCGCTTCAGGTGCTCCTCCGCCGCCGCCAGCACCGCCGCCGGGCCACGGAGGTTCATCCGGTCCAAAACCTCGTGCCCAAACTCGATCCGGGCCTGCTTGGCCCCGCCCAACACAAAGGCCAGCCCGATCCCCGCCAAAAAACCCGCGACATGGGTCCAGTACGCCCCCGACCCCTGGCTCGCCGTCACCCGCACGAACGAACCGGCCAGTTGCACCGCCAGCCACGTGATCGCGATCACCGAGACCGGCACCCCCACCGTCGGCAGCACCGGAACCTTCGTCCGCAGATAGCGGATGCTCGCATAACCTACACAACCCGCGACCGCCCCGCTCGCACCCAGCAAGGGGTGTACGTCAGCCCCCGCCAGAGCGACGCCAAAGTGCGCCGCCGTCCCCGCTAAGCCAGAGACGACATAGACCAGCAGCAACCGCCAGCCGCCACCGGCAAACTCCACCACCGGCCCCACCGCCGCCAAAAAGACAAGGTTCCCCAGCAGGTGCCACAGGTTGTCGTGCGCGAACAGGCAACCCAGGACCTCAAGCAGCCTCGGCTGCGCCGGATCGAACGCCAGCGAGTCAGAAAGCCCCGGCCGAAAGATCGCCCCGAACGCCACTGCCAGGTTCGCGAAGATGGCTGCAAGCGTTGCCCAGGGTGTCTTTTGTTTCATATCGGGCCAACTCAGTCCTCGTCAAAAAGGCTGTCCGGAATGTCGACGTTCGCATACGTCTCCTTCACGTCGTCAAGGTCGTCCAATGCGTCCAACAGCCGAAGGAAACGCCGCAAATCGTCCTCCGAAGGCTCGACGTTCTGGGTCGGCATCCAGGTCAGCTCCACGTTGCCCGTCTTAAAACCCGCCGCCACCAAAGCGTCGTTGCAGGCGTGCAGACCCTCCAAAGGCGTGACGATCAGATACTCGTCGTCCTCCACCCTCACGTCTTCTGCCCCCGCGTCCAGTGCCGCCAACGTCAAGTCCCCCTCGTCGACACCCTCCAACCCGACAGTCATCGAACCGCAGTGCTTGAACTGCCACGCCACCGAACCGTTCTCACCCAACGAACCACCGTTCTTGGAAAAAACGTGCCGCAAATCCCCGACCGTCCGGTTCCTGTTCTCACTGTAAACCTCAACGATCACCGCGATCCCGCCGGGGCCCTTCCCCTCGTAAACGATCTCCTAGTAGTTCTCGCCCTCCGCGTTCCCCGCGCCCTTGGCGATCGCACGCTCGATGTTCTCCTTAGGGAGCGAGTTCTCCTTGGCCTTGTCGACAGCCACCCTCAAACGGGCGTTCGTCCCGATGTCCGCCCCACCGAGCTTTGCCGCAACGATGATCTCCCTCGCGAGCTTCGTGAACATCTTCCCACGGATAGCGTCCTGCTTACCCTTCCGGATCTTGATGTTCTTCCATTTACTGTGGCCCGCCATGCCCAGATTTTGGCACGGATGCAGAACTTGCGTCAGGTTCGGGGCAGAGTCACCGGTCGCGGCTTGTGGCGTACCGGGCGATCGCGTCCAGCTCCGAACTGTCGCCCGGTAGCCCCCTCACCCCGCGAAGGGCCCTTTCAACCATTTGGACAGAAAGGTCCTGGCTCGCTTGCAGGCCGATCACCGAAGGGTAGGTCAGCTTCGACCGCTCACGGTCTGTGCCCGCCGCCTTCCCAAGGCTCTCCGAGGTCGATGTCTCGTTCAACACGTCGTCAGTGATCTGGAAAGCAAGCCCGATTGACATCCCCGTCCGCTCCATCAGCTCGCAGGTGTTCAGGTCCGCGCCCCCCAGCAAAGCCCCCAATCGGCAAGCCGCCCCGATCAAAGCCCCGGTCTTCCGTGCGTGGATCGTCTCAAGGTCCTGGATCCCGCCCAGCGTGCCCTCCGACAAAATGTCCAGGACCTCGCCCCCAACAAGACCGTAAGACCCTGTCGAACTCGCCAAGATCCTCGTCGCCTCCGTCGCCGCCACCGTGTCCGACGAACACCGCGACACCACCTCAAAGGCCAGGGCAAAAAGGGCGTCCCCCGCCAAGATCGCCATCGCCTCCCCAAACTCGATGTGGCACGTCGGCACCCCCCGCCGCAGATCGTCGTCGTCGATCGCCGGCAAATCGTCGTGGATCAGGCTGAAACAGTGGACCAGCTCGCACGCACACCCTGCGTCCAGAGCCGCCGCCTCGCTCCCGCCGACAGCCTTGCAGCTCGCCATGCACAGCGCCGGCCTGATCCTCTTGCCAGGCGCCATCGCCGAATACCGCATCGCCGAGTGCAACTGCCTCGGCTCCTCCTCCACCCCCGGCAACAACTGCTCAAGCCGCGCGTCGATAACCGGACGGTAATGGTCAAGGACAGCTGCGCCAGACACCGACCGAGTGTACTGGATGGGCACCGGAACACCCGAGCAACCGCGCCCCGACGTAGGTCAAACTGCAAGGGTTGGATCCGACCAGGCACGAATTCCAGTTCATGGAAGGCCCCCTGCCCAAGGTGGTCTTCTACACCCTCACCTACCTCTCCATCGCTGTCATGGCCTGGCAGTTCCTGGCCCCCCTCAGGCAATGGTCGAAGGGCCGCAAAATCACCTGGAAGCCCGCCTACCTGCGCAACGTCCTCACCTACGTCGCCGCCCAGCGCAAGGTCATGGGCAGCCGTCCCAAATCCGGCGCCCCCCTCCACCTGCTCGTCTTCTACGGCTTCCTCGGCCTCTTCGGAGCCACGACCCTCCTCGCCCTCGCCACCTACGCCCCCCTCCTAGGGATCGCCAACTGGCACAAAGGAACCTACTACCTACTGTTCGAGGCCGTCTTCGATGCCGCAGGACTCGCCTTCCTCGCCGGGATCGCCTGGGCCTTCTTCCGCAGGTACACCCACCTGCAAAACCTCGGCGAACCTGTCCCAGACCCCCACACCGGCAAGCTCGCCCGCTCCCCAAACCCCGTCACCACCGCCTGGCAAGACTTCGCCACCCTCGCCCTCCTCTTCCTGGTCGGACTCACCGGCTTCGTGATCGAGGCCGCCAGGATCTCCGCCGACCCCCGACCCTTCGATGCCTGGTCATGGGTCGGATACTCCATCGCCCAGCTGCTCCCGACCCTCACACCCCAAGGGTATGTCGTCCTCTGGTGGGTCCACATGGTCTGGGTCTGGGCGTTCTTCATCGTCCTCCCCAAAATGCGCCTCAGGCACGTCCTCATGGCCGTCCTCAGCGCCGCCGGCTCCCCCGAAACACCGATGGGACGCCTCCCCGTCGTCGCCGACCTTGAGTCCCCCGGCGTCGCCGAACCAGCCGGATACTCCCGCTGGCACCTCCTCAGCCTCGATGCCTGCATGTCCTGCGGACGTTGCACCGAGGTCTGCCCCGCCTACGGGTCCGGCAAACCCCTCAACCCCAAGCAGGTCGTCCAAGACGTCCACCGCGCACTCCGCACAGACACTCCCGTCGCCACCATCATCGGGACAGAAGAACTCTGGGCATGCACCACCTGCAACGCCTGCGTCGAGGCCTGCCCGGTCCTCATCCGGCACGTGGACCTCATCGTCGACGCCCGCCGGAACCTCGTCGCCCAGGGCGCCCTCGCCGGGACAGCCAGCGTCGTCCTCCGACAGACAGGCGCGACAGGCTCGGCCTGGGGCCAGGCGCCCGACACCCGCGAAACCTGGATGGCTGGCCAAAACGTCCCCCTGGCAAGAGAAAACCCCGGCTTCGAATACCTGTTCTGGGTCGGCTGCGCCGGCTCCACCGATCCCGCCGCCATCCGCGTCAGCAAGGCGGTCGTGTCCCTCCTCAACAAGGCAGGGGTCTCCTTCGCCTGCCTCGGCCAAGAAGAGACCTGCACCGGAGACCCCGCCCGCAGGATCGGCGACGAGGCCACCTACCAGACCCAGGCCGACAGAATCCGCGCCCTCTTCCAAAAGTACAGCGTCAAAAAAGTCCTCACCGCCTGCCCGCACTGCTTCAACAGCCTCCTCAACGAACTCGACATGCCAGGACTCCAGGTCGAGCACCACACCCAGGTCCTCGCAAGGCTCATCGAAAAGGGAAGCCTCGCACCAGCCCGCGCGACCGACGGCTCCATCGTCTACCACGACCCCTGCTACCTGGCCAGGGTCAACAACGTCTCCGACAGCCCCCGCGCCATCCTCGGCGCAAAAACCGACCTCGATTCCAGCACCCCCCTCTTCCTCAAGCAATGGTCCGCCAAAAGCACCCTCCTCGAACCAGGGCACCACGGCAAAAAAACGCTCTGCTGCGGCGCAGGGGGCGGAAGAATGTGGATGGAGGAAGAACCCGACCAGCGCCCGGGCAACATAAGGGCCAAAGAACTCCTGGAAACCGGCGCATCCGAGATCGCTGTCGCCTGCCCCTTCTGCCGCATCATGCTCGATGCCAGCGTCAAACAGGTCGATCCCGAAACACAGGTCCGACTCGTGGACCTCGCCGAAAAACTCGCCGAGGCCAACCCGTGATCCTCCGCATCGGCATCGACGCCGTCGAGATCGACCGAGTCAAAGAACACGTCCAAGACGAGCGGTTCCTCGCCCGCGTCCTCACCCAAAAAGAAAGGGAACGGCCCGTCACCCCCACATACCTGGCAGGACGCTTCGCAGCCAAAGAAGCGGCCAAAAAGTGCCTCCCCGCAATCTCCTCCTGGCACGATATCGAGGTCCTCACCGACCAGGACGGGACCCCTGTCCCCAGCCTCAAAAACGGCCTCCTGCCCCCACAAACCGTCCTCCACGTCTCCATCAGCCACGAACGCACCCTCGCCGTCGCCGTCGCCGTTCTCGAATCAAGGGCAGGTCCCACCCGCCCCGGGTCTTAACATTCCGTTAATTTCCCACGACCAAACTCGTTCTGACACGTGAGAACATCCATGAAGCGATACGTGAACCTCAGCCTGGCCGGTCTCGCAACCGCCGCCCTCCTCGCGCTGGCCCTGACAGCCTGCAGCACGACAAAAGACTCCTCCGGGACAGGCGCCACAGGCGACAAAAACTCCTCTCAAGTCTCCGGCTCCCTCACCATCGACGGGTCCAGCACCGTCACCCCGATCATGACCGCCGTCGCTGAAGAGTTCATGAACGAGAACTCCAAAGCCGACGTCGCTGTCGGCACCTCCGGCACCGGTGGCGGGTTCAAAAAGTTCTTCGGTGAAGGCGACGAGCTCGATATCGCGATGGCCTCCCGACCGATCTCCGAAAAAGAGATCGCCCTCGCCACAGAACAAGGCGTCGAGTTCATCGAGATCCCCGTCGCAATGGACGGGCTCACCGTCGTCATCAACCCCAAAAACACCTTCGCCGCAAACCTCACCGTCGCCGAGCTCAAAGCCGTCTGGGAACCAGGTTCCAAGGTCACAAAATGGAGCCAGGTCAGGGCAGGCTTCCCCGACCAGCCCATCTCCCTCTACGGCCCCGGCACCGATTCCGGCACCTTCGACTACTTCACCCTCGCCGTCAACGGTGAGGAAAAGGCCAGCCGCTCACAATACCAAGCGAGCGAGGATGACAACATCCTCGTCCAGGGCATCACCGGCGACGCCAATGCCCTCGGATACTTCGGATACGCCTACTACATCGAGAACAAGGACAAGCTCACCGCCGTAGGCGTCGACAACGGCACCGGCCCCGTCCTCCCGAGCGAAAAAACCATCCTCGACGGCACCTACCAGCCCCTCTCAAGGCCGATCTTCATCTACGTCAAAAAGTCCAGCCTCGAAAAACCGGTCGTCCAGGCGTTCCTCCAGTACCTCCTCACCCAGTCGTCAGAGATCGTCGCCGAGACCGGCTACGTCCCGATGTCCTCCGAGGTCTACGCCCTCTCCCTGGCCCACGTCAAAGAAGGAAAGACAGGAACCAGGTTCCACGGCGCACAGGTCGGCGTCTCCATTGACACGGTCCTGAAGTCTGAAGCAAAGTAGACCGTGGCCGCACCCACCGCGACACAGGTCCGACCCTCCGGGACAAACCCGTTCCGGAGGGTCAGATCGTGGGTCAGGGCGGTCGAAGGGACCTACAAATGGCTCTTCTTCGCCTGCGCCGTGGTCAGCGTCGTCACAACCATCGGCATCGTCACCATCCTCCTGCGTGAGACCGTCGCCTTCTTCTCCAGGCCCGAAGTCACCCTCCGAGAGTTCTTCACCTCCACCCACTGGTCCCCCACGTTCTCAGACCCCCAGTTCGGCGTCCTGCCCCTCGTCAACGGCACCGTCCTCATCACCGGACTGGCGATCCTCCTTGCTGGACCCCTCGGGGTCCTCACCGGCATCTACCTCAGCCAGTACGCATCCTCCCTCGGCAGGAACATTCTCAAGCCCATCCTCGAACTCCTCGCCGGTGTCCGGCACGCGAGCGTCGCGGGGCGGGCGCGCGTCG
>CAZGER010000119.1:0-6416 GCA_964524565.1 uncultured Chthonomonas sp.
CTGTCGAGTCCCCCATGTGGTCCACAGGAACACCCGCCCTGTCCAGCATCGTCAAAAACAGGTTCGTCAGCGGCGTCCTGGAATCAAAAACAAGGTGACGGCCAGACTTCAGCCGCCCGCCGGCACGCCCCGCCAGCAATATCGGAAGATCGTCGTGGTTATGGCGGTCACCGTCGCTGATCCCACCGCCGTACAGCAGCATCGTGTAGTCCAGGACCGAACCGTTCCCGTCGTCCGTCGAAGCCAGCTTCTTGATCACGTAAGCCAGCTGCTCGGCGTGAAAGATGTCGATCTTCCGCTTCTTCTCCAGCTTGTCCGCGTCCTGACCGTGGTGGCTCACGTCGTGGTGACCGTCCTGGATCCCAATCTCCAAATAGGGCCGGTTGCTCCCCTCGTTCGCAAACATGAACGTGCAGACCCTGGTCATGTCTGCTTGAAAGGCAAGGGCCATCATGTCCCCCATCAGCCGAATGTGCTCGCCGCGGTCCCGTGGCATCCCCACCGGCGGAGCCTGCCCGGCCAAAGCCAGCTGACGGTTGTCACCCTCGTACTTGGCCAAACGCTGCTCCACGTCCCTAACTGATGAAAGGTACTCGTCCAGCTTCCTGCGGTCCTTCTCGCCCAGACGGTTCCGCAACGTGCTCGCGTCCTCCAGGATAAAGTCAAGGATCGAAGCCTCCTGCCCCCGCCGCCTCGCCCGACTCTCCGCCGCCTCAGCCTCGTCCGAACTCCCGAACAACCGCTCAAAAACCCGCCTCGGACTCACTTCCTTGGCGTTCGGGGTCGATTCCCCCCGCCAAGAGACAGAAGAAGAATAGGCGCAGCTGTAGCCAGAATCGCAGTTCCCCGCCAAAGCCCCCCGCTCGCACCCGATCTCAAGGCTCCCGAACTTCGTCTCCTTGCCAAGGACCGCCGCCGCGTGCTGGTCAGCGCTCATCCCCACCTTGATGTCCGTCCCAGCGGTCTTAAAAGCCTGCACGCCGGTCAGCCAGGTCGCCGCCGAACGCGCATGGTCGCCAGGGCCGTCGCCGTTGGCAAAGGCCTTCATCTGGGCAAGCCCAGAAAGCACGTTCACGTGCGACTTCACCTCGTTCAAAGGCTGCAAAACCGACTGGAACTGAAAGTTCGTACCAGTCCCGATAGGGCGCCACTGGTCGATCCTCACACCGTTGGGCACAAACAAAAACGCCATGCGGACCGGCCTCGCCTTCACCGTTTGCGCCAACGCTGTCGTCGGCGACATCACTTCCAAAAACGGCAGCGCAACCGCCGTGCCCAGCCCCCTCAAAAGCGTCCGTCTCGTCACCTGGTTGCCCACCTTACAAACCTCCTCCCACCGGTCCGCGCTTCCTAAAAGCGTCCGATTTAACGATTTCCAAAATCACCGTCTGCATTGTTCCACCTTTCGCCTTCACCCGCTCCACGATCGCCCGCACCATGCAAGAGTCCGAAAATGTCAGGCCCCGACCCGTCGCATAAACCAGCATCTCCTCCACCAAGTGCCGCAAAAAATCGTCCTTGCGCGCCGCCAGCACGCCCCGCAACCCGGCAACCCCCTCGATCGTCTGCCCGCCCGGAAGCTCGCCCTTGTTGTCCACCGCCGAAACCCCGTCGCTTGTCCGCCACTTCCCGACAGCGTCGTAGTTCTCCAGGCTGAACCCCAGCGCGTCCAGCGGACGGTGGCACCCAGCGCACTCAGGATTGCTCCTGTGCTGGTCCAGCCTCTCCCGGATCGTCTTGGTAGCAAGCGCCTGCTTCGAATCGTCGATCACCCCCACATTGGGCGGAGGCGGCGGCGGAGGAGTGCCCAGCAACACCTCCATCACAAACTTCCCGCGCTTCACCGGAGAAGTCCGGTTCGGGTTGCTCGTCGCCGTCAACACCGCCCCCATCCCCAAAACCCCGCCCCGGTTGGACCGGCTCACGTCAACCCGCCGGAACACGTCGTCAAACGCCCCCGCGATCCCATAGTGCTGGGCCAGCCGACGGTTCAGCATCGTGTGGTTCCCCGTCACAAACTCCATCGCCGACCGGTCGTTCCGCACCGCGTCCATAAAAAACTCTGTCACCTCAGACTGCAGGTCCGCCTTCAACCGCTCGTCAAACCCAGGGAACTGCACAGGGTCGGGCGTGCACTCCACCACCCGCCTGGTCTGAAGCCACTGCGAGGCAAAATTGTCCCCCAGGGCCTCCGCCTTCCGGTCCGCCAGCATCCGTTTGACCTGGGCCTCGATCCCCGCCGCCTCGCCCAGCCGACCGTTCGCCGCCGCCGCCAAAAGCTGCTCGTCAGGCATCGAGCTCCACAAAAAGTACGAAAGCCGCGAAGCCGTCTCGTACCCGCCGATGTCCTTGACCTCGCCAGCCTTCCCGTCGTCCAGCTCGACCCTGAACAAGAACGATGGGCTCGCCAACACCGCTTGCACACAAACCTTGATCGACTCCAGATACGTGTCACCGGCCCTCCGCCGAGACTTGAACAGATCAAGCCCGCGGTCGACCTCGATCAAAGTCGCCGGGCGACGGTACGCCCCGCCCATGAACTTCGTCAGGACCGCCCTCGCAGCGTCGTTCTCCGAAAGAGTCGCGCTCGGCACCGCCACGATCAGACGCCTGTGCGACTCGGTCAAAGCCACCGACCCGCCCTCTGGCCCCTTCAACACCACCGAAGCGATCATAAGGTTCCGGTCCCTCTGCGCCGGGTCAGGATGGTTCGGGTTGTAATAGTCGTTCACAAACGCCAGCGAAACAACCTGCTGGCCCGCGCTCCCGACCGAAACCGGCACCTTCACGACGTTCGGCCGCCCCGTCGGGGTCGAGACCTTGATCCGCTGGAGCTCCCGCCCTTGCAACCCGACAGACATCTCCGCAAGGTCCGGACCCGCCTGCTGCGCCACAACGGTCACCTCCAACGTGTACTCGCCCGGCTGCTTCACGTCAAACCCGCACCCGATCCTGGCGTTCGCGAACATCCCCACCGCCCCCTCGCCCGTAAAGTTCCACTGGTTCTGCACCGGCGTCAGCTTCGTCAGGTCGAACTCCATCGTCCTGCTCACCGCCGTCACAATCGCCGCGTCTGCCAGTTTCCGCGCCGCCTTCAAGTACATCTCTAAGTGCAAAGGCGAGAGCGAAAGCACGTCCCCGATGTTGTCAAAACCGTGCCCGATATCGTCAGAAGGGAACTCGTCCGCTGGCCGGATGTCCACCGCCAACAAGTCCCGGACAGTGTTGTTGTACTCGGCCCGGTTCAATCGACGGATCGTCACCTTGCCCGGAGAATCGACCGAGCAGTTCGCCGAGACAGCCCGCTCCACCCAACTCACCAGCCGGTCCCGCTCGGCCAAAGACATCGCCGCACCGCCAGGAGGCATGATCTGGGCCCGGACGTTCTGGACGACCTTCTCCCAAACCTTCTCGTTCTTGGCAACAAGCGCCGACGTCCCGTCCCTGCCAAGGTCGAGCCCCGCCGCCGCCCCCGCACCAGAATGGCACCCCGTGCAGTGCTTGTCCAAAAGCGGCTTCACCGCAGACTTGTACTCAGCGTCCAGCTTCTGCGCCGCCGTCTGCTGCCCCTGCGGAGAGGCGAACACTGCAAAACCCGCAAGCAGGACAGAGCAAAAAACTCCCCCCCAGCGCAACCCCCGCTCCAAACCCGGACGAACCATGTGGCCTCTCAACATTGTACGTGAGCCAGAGCCCTGAAGGTGCAAGCGAGCCGCAACCTGACAATCCGGCCCGAGCACGCTCCCACCCGTAGGTAACCTCCAACGCGATGCACCTCGCCCAGCGCACGGTCTTTTGCGGAGAAATCAGCCCCGAGATTGTCGGAGAAACCGTCACGGTCAACGGATGGGCCCACAAGGTCCGAGACCTCGGCGGACTCATCTTTGTCGATGTCCGCGATCGGTCCGGAATCGTCCAGGTCGTCTTCCCAGAAAACGAAAAAGTCGACCTGCGGCCAGAATCGTGCGTCTCCGTCACCGGACTCGTCCGTGCCCGCGACGCTGCCAACGTCAACCCAAAGATGCCCACCGGCACCGTCGAGGTCTACGCATCGGCCCACCAGGTCCTCAACCCCGCCGGGACGCTCCCGTTCCCCGTCGGAGACGAAGACCAGATGCTCAAGGTCAACGAGGAACTCAGGGTCAAGTACCGCTACCTCGACCTCCGAAGGCCCTCCATGCTCAAAAAGCTCATGCTCCGGGCCGCCGCCGTCTCCAAGATCCGCGAATACCTGGATAACGAGGGGTTTATTGAGGTTGAAACCCCCATCATCACCAAATCAACCCCAGAAGGCGCCCGCGACTACCTCGTCCCCTACCGACTGGACCCCGGACTCTTCTACGCCCTCCCGCAAAGCCCCCAGCAGTACAAACAGCTCCTCATGGCCGCCGGGATCGAGCGCTACTACCAAATCGCCAAGTGCTTCCGAGACGAGTCACAAAGGGCCGACCGGCAGCCAGAGTTCACCCAGCTCGACCTCGAAATGAGCTTCTGCACCCAAGAGCAGGTCCTCACTCTCATGGAAGGCCTCACCCTCCAGGTCGTCAACGGCCTCATCCAAGGCTTCGACCTCCAAAAGGACCCCGTCCAGCCGTTCCAGCGCCTCACCTACGACGAGTCTCTAGCCCTCTACGGCAACGACAAGCCAGACCTCCGCTTCGGCCTCCAGATCTTCAACGCCGCCCCCATCGTCAAAGATTCGACCTTCGGCGTCTTCGCCAACACCCTCGCCGCAGGAAACCACGTCCGGGGCGTCCTCTACCCAGGCGGAGCATCGCTCAGCCGCAAACAGGTCACCGAGCTCGAAGACTTCTGCAAAGAGTCCAAAGCAAAGGGCATGGCATCCTTCGCCGTCGACGAACCGGAAAACGAGGCAGAAGGCTCCCGCCTCACCACTTCCGGAAACCGCGTCCGGGGCGGAATCAGCAAGTTCCTCACCGACCAGGAGGCCGACGCCCTCATCGCCCTCGCCGGGGCAAAACCCGGAGACCTCCTGTGCTTCATCGCCGACACCTGGGCTGTCTCCTGCGAGACCCTCGGACGACTCCGAAACCGAATCGGCTCAGAAACAGGGCTCAAAAACCCCCGAAAACTCGCCTTTGCCTTCGTGGTCGATTTCCCCCTCGTCGACTGGAACGAGGACGAGCAAAGGTGGGACCCCACCCACCACCCCTTCACCTCCCCCAAAACGTCCGACCTGGAGTTCCTGGAGTCAGACCCCGCCCGGGTCCGCGCCGACTGCTACGACGTCGTCTGCAACGGCACAGAATGGGCCAGCGGATCCATCCGCATCCACCACCCCGAACTCCAAGCCCGCGTCTTCAGCCTCATCGGTGTCGATGCAGAAACCCAAAAAGAACGCTTCGGACACATGCTCGAAGCCTTCAAAATGGGCTGCCCGCCCCACGGAGGCATCGCCCCCGGCATCGACAGGCTCGTCATGTTCCTCTCCGACGAGGAAAACATCCGTGAGGTCATCGCCTTCCCCAAGCTCGGCAACGGCTACGACCCCCTCATGGACGCCCCGAGCACCATCGATTCCAAACAGTGGCAGGAACTCGGCCTCACCCCCACCAAACATGAAAAACATCCGACAGACTGACCGCCCGGGCCAGCCCAGCCTGAACGTCTCACCGGCAACAGCCGCACAGAATCCGCCCCAAGGTAGATTCTCCCCATGTCAGAGATGACCCGTGGCGAGTTCCTCCGGGCCGTCGGCGTCGGCATCGCCGCGACCGCCGTGCCTGCCGGCGCCTCCGCCGTCCTCCGTCAGACAAACCCCCAGGGCGCCCTCACTGTCGAAGAGCTCGAGATCGCCCTCCGCGCCGCGAACATCACGTTCGAAAGGGAAGACGTCACCAGGGTCCTCGCGTCCGTCAACCGGGCTAGAGAGGCATACCCCGCCCTCCGCCAAACCCTCGAAAACGAGACCGTCATGCCCGGCCTCGCATGGCGCATGCTCGAGGCCGCCGACCTCCCACCCAACCCAAAGGTCTCCGTCAAAACCCGCAAGGCCGACCTCCCCGCCCTCGTCTCCCCAAAAGACCTCCCCTTCCTGTCCGTCGTCGAGCTCGCCGCTCTCGTCAAGGCCAAAAGGCTCTCCTCCGTCGACCTCACAATGAACTGCCTCGACAGGCTCGAACGGTACGGCGACAAGCTCCTGTGCGTCGTCAACACCTGCCGCGACCGCGCCCTCGCCGATGCCAAGCGGGCAGACGAAGAGATCCGCGCCGGAAAGTACAAGGGCCCCCTCCACGGCATCCCCTACGGGGTCAAAGACCTCTTCGACGTCAAGGACTACCCCAGCACCTGGGGATGCAAAACGTTCGAAAACCGCCTCGCGACCACCGATTCCGACGTCGTGCAAAGGCTCTCCGCCGCCGTTGACGAGCTTAATCACAATCTCTCCGCCTGAT
>CAZGER010000120.1:0-5280 GCA_964524565.1 uncultured Chthonomonas sp.
GTGCGTGGTCTATGGCCCGGGCGAATACGCCTCGCTGCCCGGCTTGGACGACCGTTTCTCGTCGGCGCGTCCGGTCGGCGGGCCTTCCGGTCCCGGCCCGGGGCCGTCCCGCTTTCGCCTGCGGCTGTTCGACAACCCCGGATTCGGGGGGCGCGCGCTGGTGCTGGAGGGCCACACGGAGAACCTGGACCGCACCGGCTTCAACGACCGGGCCGAGTCGATGATCGTGGAGGGCGGCGAGTGGATCGTCTGCACGGACGCGCATTTCCGCGGCCGTTGCTTCACCTACGGGCCGGGCCGCTACGATTCGCTGCCGAGGGACCTGCGCTCGTCCATCTCATCGGCGCGGCCGAAGTAGCGCGCGGGTAAAATGGAACCTTCGAGGAGCAAGCCATGAAGATCAGCCCCACCCCCGAGATCATCGACGACATCCGCCTTGGGCGCATGGTGGTGCTCGTGGACGAGGAGGACCGCGAGAACGAAGGCGACCTCGTCATCGCCGCGGACTTCGTCACGCCAGAGGCCATCAACTTCATGATCACGCACGCGCGTGGCCTCGTGTGCCTCACCCTCTCCAAGATCCCCTCGACCGGCAACATCCGCCGGAGCCCATCGCTCAGCAGTTCAGCCTGGTTGAACCCCCGCTCGAACCGCCGCGCACGGCTCACCGGCACCGGCGCCACGAGTTCGCACCCAAAGTGCTCCATCCGTTCCGAACACTCGGCCACCCGCTCCGACATCCAACCCGCAAGGCTCGTCACCCGCGAGTACTTCAGCCTCCGGACAGCCTGCGCCGCCCGCCCGTCATAAAGAAAGACCCCGTGGCAACCGTCGCAAGGCGCGGGAAGCGCGACCGGCCCGTGCTCCCGCATGACAGAAACGCACGCCCGACACACCCCGCCCGGCCCGATCGAGCCGCACAGACCGCAACGAGGCGGATAAACCGCGTCCAGCGCGGACTGGCCCAACCGACGGAGCACGTCCATGCCCCCGAGTCTATCCAAGCCGACACCCAGGTTTTTCAACCCTGATCTCGCGCTGGATGCTACTTTTCCGTCCAATATTCTGTATAGTAAATTACTCTGCCAAAGTGTGGCGGAGCGGAGTAATTGCTTCAATGAATTATCGCAAGAGAGCGTTCACGCTCATCGAACTGCTGGTGGTTATCGCGATCATCGCGATCCTTGCAGCGATCTTGTTCCCTGTGTTCGCACAGGCCAAGCTCGCCGCAAAGAAGACCCAGTCGACCAGCAACATCAAACAGACGGCCACGGCGTTCATGATCTACCTGGCCGACTACGACGATCAGTTCCCGTCCGCGTACTCACACGGGACGCAACGGTGCTACGGTGGCGGCCCCTACAGGCTCTGGGTCGGCTACGGTGGCGCATACCCAACCGGATGGCTCAACAACCAGTGCGGCTGGTACAACGACGACGAGGACTACTTCCACTGGTCCAACTCGACCGAACCGTACAAGAAGAACCTCAACCTCCTCGAGTTCGCTGGAG
Organism: uncultured Chthonomonas sp.; assembly: GCA_964524565.1. Taxonomy (GTDB): domain Bacteria; phylum Armatimonadota; class Fimbriimonadia; order Fimbriimonadales; family Fimbriimonadaceae; genus UphvI-Ar2. The sequence goes on from CAZGER010000120.1 coordinate 1,512, forward strand.
TGCCCGATGAGGGCATCGGCGGCAGCGTGACCCCAGCGCCGAACAAGACGCCCGGGTACTCGACGATGGGGATGAACGGCATCCTTCACACCTACGCGCACACCTCGGTCAGCGCCATCGCGACCACACCGCTGCTCTGGCCCATCCACGGCAAGGCACGCCACAAGGGTATGGCTTACTCCAGCCCCTACCTGGCATGCTTCAGCAGCACGAACCCGACCTGCGTGTTCAACCCGAACACCGGCCCGCAAGGCCAGACCTCGGGACTCCAGTCCGGCGCCATGTGGTACACCGACTTCGGCGGTGACTTCAGCTACTGGATCTACGCAAAGGGCTTCCCCATCGCTAGAACGGACAGCTCTGTCCGCTTCTACCGGGTCGGATCGCCCAGCAGGACGGTCGCCAACAACAACCCGTTCAACGACCCCTTCGCGACATACGACGAGGTCGGCATCGAATGGTCCTTCTACCCGTGCTACGCACCGGGAACGACGACCGGCGTCCAGTACTGGTGCTTCTTCCGACCTGACAGGGACGGTTACGGCCAGTGATGAAAAAGCTCCTCCTGGCAGGACTCACACTCGCAGCCCTCTTCATCGTCGGCTGCGCCAAAAGTGAGGAACCTGCGGCAGAGCAGGGCCCCTCGGCCACTGAGACCCCGTCGGTCGGCGCACCGGTCAGCTCCGGTGCCGCCGTCGGCGAGACCAGTGCCGTCAAGGGCGAGGGCGGGCCTCCGCCACGCACAGCGACCGGAGAGTGATCCCCGGAAACGCCGATCGGGGCGGGTGCCAAGGCACCCGCCCCGAGACTTTTTTGACCCCCGTCGGCCATAGTCCAACCATGCAAAAAGGACTCGAATGGCTCCTCACCGAGTTCCCACCGCAACAGGCCCTCACCGGACTCCTCGTTCGCAGGCCCGACCCCGAAACCAGCCGACGGGTCGCAATGGCCGTCTGCGACCTCCAGGTCGCCAAAAGACCGATGCTCGTCGCCGGACTCTGGGTCTACGCCGACGACCTCGAAGCCGCCCACCAGATCGTCCAAAACGACTCCACCGACGAGTCCAGCTGGTGGCACGCCATCGTCCACAGAAGGGAAGGCGACTATGGCAACAGCCTCTACTGGTACCGACAGGCCGCAAGGCACCCCCTCATCGACAGCCTCCCCGTCCCGCCCGAATCCATCGTCCGCCTCGCCCAACAGCAAGACCCCAGGGCAGTCAAACTCCAGCAGCAAGAATGGGAACTCCTCGTCACCCACTGCGCCCAACAAGCTTGACGACCGGGCCCAACCACTTCCGCTAGTAAAATCGACCGGCAAAGATGACAACGTTCCAAGACCTCCTCCGAAGACTCGATGACTATTGGTCGGCCCAGGGCTGCTCCATCCTCGAGTCCTACGATGTCGAGGTCGGCGCAGGAACGATGCACCCCTCCACGACCCTCCGGTCACTCGGGCCCGAACCCTGGAACGTCGCCTACGTCCAGGCCAGCCGAAGACCCGCCGACGGCCGCTACACCCAAAACCCCCAGCGGAGCCAAAGGTACTTCCAGTACCAGGTCGTCATGAAACCCAGCCCAGAAAACATCGTCGACCTCTACCTCGGCTCGCTCGATGCCCTCGGCTTCGACACAAAAAAGAACGACGTCAGGTTTGTCGAAGACGACTGGGAGAGCCAGGCCGCCGGAGCCAGCGGGGTCGGCTGGGAAGTCTGGATCAACGGCACAGAAGTCACCCAGTTCACTATCTTCCAACAAATGGGCGGCATCGAGTGCGACCCCGTCTGCGCCGAGATCACCTACGGCCCAGAGCGCCTCTGCCTCATGCTCAACGGACAAAACTCCTTCTGGGACGGACTCCAGTGGAGCGACACCCTCTCCTACAAAAAAGCCGAGTTTGACGCTGAGATGCAAAACAACGTCTACAACTTCGAGGTCGCCGACACCGACATGCTCCTCAGACTCTTCGAGATGTACGAGGCAGAGTCAAAACGGGTCATCGAGACAACCGTCGCCACCGACCCCGCCACAGGCATCCTCACCTCCCGCCCGGCCCCAACCTCAGAAAAGCCCCAACCGACCACCGAGGCCCTCGTCTACCCCGCGCTCGATCTCGCCCTCAAGTGCAGCCACGTCTTCAACATCCTCGATGCCCGCGGCGCGATCAGCGTCACAGAAAGGGCCGCCTACATCAACCGCATCAGGGGCAGGGTCAGGGCCTGCTGCCTCAAACACGTCGAACAGTACAAAACAGGCTAAGGCAAAGCGATCGTCCAGTAGGCCGAGTCCGGCACCGCCACCAACGGCCCGCCGTCCCGCGACCATGCCAGCTTCAGCTCCAAACCGCCAGTCTTGTTGAACCAGTCCACCCGGATCACATGGTGCCCCTTCTCCAAAGCGGCCACACCTGCCTTGGCCGTCGCACCGTGCAACCCGTCATGGTCGACGACAACCTTCTGCCCCACCCACAGCTTGCTCCCGTCGTCGCTTGTCAAAACGAACGTGTAAACACCCGTCTCCGGCACCTCGATACACCCGTTGAACGACCGCCCAATGTGCTCCGGACGCGCAAGACCCGCCAGCGTGAGCCCCGCCCGGAGCGTCAATCCCGCCCGGTTAGAACCCTGGAAGTCCGGCAGCTTGTCCCAGTCGCCCAGCAGGTCGTAAGAGTACAGACCGTCGATCTCCCGCCTCGCCTCCAGACCGCGCACCAGCGCGACCTTCTCAAACGTCTCCGTCCCCGTCGGCCCGGCCTGCTTCCCAGCCAGGAAGTAAGCCGCCTTCACGACAGTCGTCTTCGACACCGCAAACGGCCCCGAGTACTTGCGGCTCCCGACCTTTGGCTCCGTGCCGTCCGTCGTGTAACGAAGGTCCAACCCCTGCATCGTCGCGATCTCCACCATCGCCGAATCTCGGTAGAACTGCTTCACCGACTGCGGGAACACAGGCTTGGCCACGACCAGCGGGGCACCCTTCAACTCCAGCCTCACCATCAGCGGCTCGGCCTTCGTCCATTTCCCCACCCGGACCAAAACGTCCGCGTTCGAGCGCGAAACCTGCAACGCCTCCCGCGATCCCCCCGGCACCGCCCGGACAACGTCGTTCAGCAACCCAGGAACCCGCACAATCCCGTCCGCCGGAGGCTCGAACACAAACAGGTACAGGTTGTTCCCCTTGCGCGTCGCCCTCCCCCAGTCCAGGTGCTCAAAGGGCGAGGCCGACGTCCCATAGATCCCGTCCCCGTTCGTCCTCATCCAAGACCCGATCTCCCGTAGCCGCGTCACCGCCTGCTCAGGGAACGTCCCGTCCGGCTTCGGCCCGATGTTCAAAAGCAGGTTCCCGCCCTTGCTCACAATGTCAATGAGCAGCCTCAGAAGGTCAGGCGTCGACTTCCACTGGGTGTCCGCCTTGTTCCAGCCCCAATACCGGTTCATCGTGATGCAAGACTCCCACGAGACACCAGGCACACCGGTCTCAGGAACCTCCTGCTCCGGCGTCCCGTAGTCGCCGGCAAAACCAGCGTCCGACATCCCCGCCATGCCGCCACGCCCGACGTCCACCCGGTTGTTCACGATCACGTTCGGCTGAAGCTTCCGGCAAAGGTCGTAGAGCTTCTGCCCCCGCGTGTGGTTCCAGGTCGATTCCCACTCACCGTCGAACCACATGATCCCGATCGGACCGTACTTGGTCAAAAGCTCAGTGACCTGCCTCTCAAGGTATCCGTTAAAGCGGTCAAAGTTCGCGTCCCCCACCGGTCGCCCAGCAGCCTC
>CAZGER010000120.1:5290-6360 GCA_964524565.1 uncultured Chthonomonas sp.
CCAGCACATCTTCAGCCCCGCACCCCGCACCGATTCGCTCAACTCCGCCATGATGTCCCGCTTGAATGGCGTCGACATCACGTCCCAGTCCGTCTCCGCACTGTCAAAAAGACCAAAACCGTCGTGGTGCTTGCTCGTGATCACCACGTACTGCATCCCCGCGTCCTTGGCCATCCGCGCCCACTCGTCAGAATCGAACTTCACCGGGTTGAACCGGCCCAGAAGCTTCTCGTACTCCCCGACAGGGATCTTCGCCGTCGTCCTGATCCACTCAGCGTGACCGCCGCTCCCCCCGTACTCGCCCTCCAACACACTGTACAGCCCCCAGTGGATGAACATCCCAAACTTCGCGTCGTGGAACCAGTTCAGCCGGGGATCCTGGCCAGGGTTCGCGGGAGAGGACTGCTGGGACATGGCGGCTGCGGCAATAAGGGCACTGATCATCTTGCTTCGATGGCCGAATCGTAAACCTGGACGGTCGCAAGAGTCGGACAAGCCAGGCTCGAATCGATCGTCACGCGGAATCGGCTCGAAGCCACTTTACCAAACCGCACGATCCGCTTGTGCCCGATCGTCGTCCCCTTCCCGACCTCCACCCACGCACCACCGACCTCAGCCTCCAACCGAAAGGCCGTCACCCGCTGGCCAAGCTGGATCGCCTCCTGAAGCACCACCGTGTCAAACCGCTCCTCCTTGCGCCATCCAAGCTCGACCCACCCAGAGCCCGCCCCGTCGTCCAAGGCCCAATAACTGTCCAAAGACCCGTCCTTGCACTGCCCCGGGCCAAACCGGTCGTCCTTCCCCCTCACGCCCGATGCTGTGTACGACGCCCGGTCGCTCACCCGCCTGGCGAACAGCGCCTCCCGCAGCTTCCTAAATCCCATCAACGACTTCGTGTCGGCCTCGTGGACCAGCCCCCTCGTGTCCGGCGGAACGTTCAGCAACAGGCTCCCGTTCTGCCCCACCGACCGCAGGTACAGGTCCAAAAGCTGCTCCGGGGTCTTCACCGTGCCGTTCTCGCTCTCCCGCCAGAACCAACCCTTCCTGATCGAAACGTCGCACTCCGCCGG
>CAZGER010000121.1:0-6325 GCA_964524565.1 uncultured Chthonomonas sp.
TTTCGAATGTTCGAAAGTTCACATCAATTGCTCTTTTGTAATTCTCAATAACTGCACTTGAAGTTCCTGCTCCAACAAACTTGATCACATAGAAAGTACCCAACTGATTGATTAGGAACTTGCGCCATCCAGATGTGCCACCTCAGCCTTACAGAGTATTTGACCTCCAGTTCTATCTTAATTTTCTGCAAATTCTCGATCTCTTCGTGCTGTACAAACTCCGATTCAATTCCAACCAAGTCCTGGAATTTCTCTGCAAGCAAGAACGCCAAAGCTGCCCCGACCGACAGTGCTAAAACCAAGAAATAGACGAAAAAATACACAGTGCCAGAGGCCCACTGGTTAAAGTCCTTCTCCGGAAGAGTCACCGCCAGAGCCCAGTTCGGGCGTCCGTCCCCAGAGATCCGCCGGATCCCCGTGTACTGCTCCGTCCCGTCCAGCCGGTAACCGTGGATCGAGATCGACGAAGGCTGCATCCTCGGCGTCTCGGTCAGGAACGAAGCCACCTTCGTGATCACAGGATCGTCGATCTCCTGGATCGTCGCCATCCGCTGCATCCCAGCGTCGTTCACGATGACTTTCTGCAGCTGCGCATCGGCGATCACCCTCGCCCCAGAATCCTCCGTGTACTCGAACAACGTCGCCAGACCGTTCGGACTCACCTTGATCCTCTGCACGTACCGGCTCAGGTTGGAGAGCGTCAGACTGACCGAAGCGACCCCCAAAAACTCCCGGTTGGCAGAAAGGATCGGCGCGGAGCACAAGACCCCAGGAGCCGGCCCCGTCGCGAGGTTTCGCAAAACCTGCGTCTCGGACCAGGTTGTCGCCGCCCCGCCCTTCACTTCGCCATAGTCGGCTTCCTGTCGCGGGTCCTCCGTCTGCCCAGCCACCTGGCTGACCAGCTCGAGCCTGTCGCCGAACGGCCTCCATGTCTTCTTGATCCAGGACCCGCCGACAACGACCTCGGTCGTCACCACGCTCAGCCCCCCCGCAGGGGTCTGGCTGACCTGCACCGAGTCCCCAGACTTGTCCAGAGTCACCGAGATCGCCGCAAACTCCGGGTTGAACTGGATCAGCTCCACGATCTGGGCCGCCAAAATCGGGAACTCCCGAGAGCTCACCGAACTCGACCGGTCGCCGGTAAAGGTCGGTTTCGTCAGGCCCGCAACGGCGCGCGCATGGGCCTCGGTCTTGTCCAGCAGCGCCCCGATCCGCGAATCGATCTGGTCGGACGTGTACCGGATAAGGCGGTTAGAAAGCTCGTCCGCCGCCGCCTGGAGCCTGGCATACGTGTACGCTGCCACCACGACGATCGCGACCAAAAGGACAACACTCATCCGAATCACAAGGGCGGTTCGGATGGACACGTTCATAGTCAAGTCTGCTGCTTCGCCGCAAACCTGCCCCCGGAGTCGGACCGGGAACCTGTGTACGCCAGCAGTGCCAGCAGGAACGATTCTGGCACGTCGTAGCCAACCAGGGCACCGATCGAGTCCTCTGCCTCGCCCAAGACCCGGACCGCCTCCGACTCTCGGTCCTGCCCGTAGGCTTTCATCGCTTTGGCCAGAGCCGTGTCACGTTTGTGGTGCCCCCGCATGAACTGCAAGATCGCGGTGTCCCGGCTGACCTCGTCCAGCGAGAACATCCGGTATAGCTCCGCCTCCACCCCATAAAGCCGTGCCGCACCCAACAGGCACCTCCGCCTCTGCGCGGTCGAAACCGATGCCTGCGCCGCCTGCATCACCGTCTGCACGTCCGAAAAGTCGCCGATCGCCCCCAGCGCGTACGCCGCCTCCGCCGACCCGTCGTCGCTGAACCACTCGATCGTGTGCCGCACCGAGTCCGCCAGCTCGGATATCTCCAGTTCGGCCACCGCCTCTGCCGCCGCGACCCTGATCGAAACGTGCTGGTCCACGAGGGCCTCGCCGTACACGTCCTCGGCACGGACGCCAAGCAGCCTCAGGGCCTGGATCGCCGCCCGCCTCAGGTCCGGGTCTCCCGGCTCCTTCGCCGCCCGCGTCAAGGCCGCTTCCGCCGCCGGATCGCCGATCTTCCCAAGGCCCTTGGCCGCCGCCCGCCGGATCATCGCGCTCGGGTCGGTCAAGAACCCCGCGAGCACAGGCACGCACAAAGAAGACCCAGTGTCAGACATCGCCTCCAGCGTCTCCTCCTCGACGGTCTCCGGGTTCAAAAGCGCGTGTTTGACCAGCGCCTCGGCCGCGTCAGGGGTCCCGATCCGCCCCAGCGCCGTCGCCGCCTCGCGCCGCACCCTCGGAACAGGGTCCCCCAGGGCTAGGACAAGGTCCTCCGTCGCAAGTGGGATCTGTGCGACCCCTGCGCCACGGATCGCCTCGCGCTTGAGCCCAGCGTCGGTCGTGCGCCTCATCGTCCGCAGGGCCATGTACCCCGCCGGTCTGATCTTGCTCAGCTGCCGGAGCGCGACCCTAAAGCTCACTGCGCCGATCTCCCGGATGGGCGCGAGCGAAACGACCGCGAACACCCTCACCAGCACGACCACCAAAAACACTGCCTTGTACGCCGTCACAGGATCAGTCACAGCACGAAGGCTGTGCAGCATAAAAGAACCCGCCAATGGCGAGACCGCCAGGGCCAGGGCAGAGATCGTCAGGGCCGCCGCCAGATAGCTTGCCCGCTTCGCGTCGGGAGAAGTCGCAAGGTACAGGTTCATCTGCGCTATCCCGACCCCCGACCACAAGACACCGTTGAATACGTGGCCGCCAATCAGCAGGACCGCGTTCCACGTCGGCGTCTGCGGAGAGCAGAACACCCACAACAGGGGCGTGAAAGTGACGCCGATCGCAAGGATCGCCAGAACCGGCTTGTTCCCGTACCGGTCCGTCAGGAACCCCCACATCTTCACCGTCATCACCGTCCCGGCCGCCGCCGCGACCGCCGTCATCTGTAAGAGCTTGAAGTCCATCTTCAGACTCTCCAAAGCGAACGCGGCGAACAGGTTGCCCGCAAACCCCTGGCTGAACATGAACACCGCAACGAACAAAAGCACGTACCGGAAGTTCTTGTCGGCAAACGGCTCCTTGACAACGTCCGAAAGGCCGGACCAAGAGACAGGGGTCGTAGACTCCCTGGCCGTGTCCCCCATCAGCATAAAGTAGTACATGCTGAGCATGCCGCAAGCCCAACCCAGCCCAAATGTCAGCGTGAAACCGAGCGGCTCGCCCGGAGTCCCCTTGAAATAGTCCAGCAGGGCAGCCCCGATCAACCCAACGACCATGCCGGTGATCGTCGCGATCAACGTCCGTTGGCTGAAGTACCAACCCCGGTTCCGCTCCGGGACGATTTTGCCGATCCACTCGTTATAGATGGGGTTCACCAGGTTCTGGCTGAACGCCGCAGAACCAAGACAAACGATCAAAATGAGCAGCTTGAGGTTGTTGCCCAGGGGCAACAGCGGCAGCAGCACCAGGGGCAAGAACAACAGCCGCCACCAGAGCCCCCCACGCGCCACATACCGCTTAAAGCTGGCGCTCGCCCTCCCAAGGATCGCCCCAGGGACCTGAACCAACCCCATCAGGGCAGGGACGGCGCCGCTCAGGCCGACCCAAAAGTCTTGGGTGGTCTTGTCTCCCTGCGAAAGCATCTGGATGAAGCCCACCAACAGCGGGCCGGAGAACAGCGTGACAAAGGCCGTCGCGAAGGCCACGTCAAGGTTCGCGACGCGGAGGGTTCGCAAGGCGTCCAGGCGCCCGGGGGCAGACATCCGCTGAATGGCTCTTGCCTCAGGATTGTGGTGCAACTCGGCGGGCATGCCCAGGCACAACAACTCACCCCGTCACCGCGTCAGTTGCAGCACTCGTTATACGGCGGAATTACTGTGTAGTCCCCTTCCAACATACAGAGGTGCCAGTGTCCGTTTTCGAAGTAAGAATAGCCTTGGCCAATCAACCTGTATTCACGTGGCCATTTCGTGTGGTTGCTCGCGCATACTGTCGTTTGAATGCAACATGACCAGATTGATTGATCATCCGCGTAGGTTAAATCCTTGTCCATCGGACAAATTGGCGGAGCACCAGGGCACGTGGCGAGTGCCATTGCGGCAATGAGCAGTGATGTCCCGAGCGTTAGCTTGAGTTTCACAGTTTATGTTCCTTTGTCAGTAATTCAAGTCGATCAACGATGGGTCGCAAGGTGGGTGTCCCGCGACGACTGGGACATTGTTCTTAACCTCGACATCTAGCAACGGGTGCCTTTTCACTGAACCGTCCCGGCGGGCAATGATCATGAATTGGCCCCCGTACATGACCCGCGCTCGCTCGCCTGCATGGTGCTTGTCCATGAGCGCCGGCACCGAGCCGGCCCGGAGTTGGATGCATGCCTGTCGCAGGGCTATGCGCTTAGGGTCACGGGTCGGTAGACCGATCACGTTGATGTAGTGGCTCACCCGCGTTGCCACGATCGGTTCGCCGGACTTAAAGGCGAAGCATTCAAACCTGGTCTGGTTGGTGTAGGTCAGGATTTCGGGGTCGGTCGGCTGGAACGGGGCCCAAGCGTCATAGTCTGACTCGTAAAGTGTGTAGGCGGCATGGATCTGCCTGAGATTAGAAATGCAGACCGTCGTTTTGGCCGCCCTTGTGCTTGATGAGTAGACCGTCATCAGAAACGACATCATCAGCAACATGATGCTGACGGCGACAAGAAGCTCGACCGCTGACAGTGCTCTCCGCCAATCTTGGTTCTTCATGACACTAGTTTCTCGCCAAAGCTATCCAGAAGCATGCTTGCCCCTGTGAATCCGAGGAGCCCGATTGACATACTCTCTTTGATCAGACTATCGATCGGTGTCCCCAACTCCGCCACGCTGACCGCTCCCGCCGTAAGCACAGGGATAGCGTAATTCGCAAGGGCCACCTGCCGAGCCGGGAGCAACGGTGTTTTGCGGCGCAACCCAAGCGCGTACCCGATCCCGAGACCGGCCAAAGTTACGAGGAAGACCCAAAAAACCGGTATCCCGTGCCGGTCGCCAAAGGTGCCTGGCAATATCCAGGGTCCCCGGAAAGTTGTCCCGACAAACAGGACCGATGCCACCGACACCGGCCCGAGGACAGGTACGGTCCGCCGCCCTCTGGCAGAAAGGAGCCCGGCAACGATCCCTGTCCAAGCTGGATAAAAGTCCACAAAGCGGTAGAGCGTGACCTTGGTGAGGGGGGAGAGCGGCATCTGGCTCACGAGTGCTGGCAGGCAAGTGAGCAAAGCCGCTCCCGCAAGGAGCAGAGAGTTCGTGCGCAACGTGTTCCTCAAGCACTCGTAAGGTCGTAGGGTAGTCACATCATGGGGCACGCATCACCACCTCCATCCGTTCTTTCAAGGAGTAAGCGAGCACCCCGAAGGATTCCGAGTAGACAACTCTGCCCGCCCTGACACGAAAAATTGAGGGATCGGGGAAATCTGGCCATTGATCCATTGTCATTTGGGTGTGCCTCACGACGCGCAGCCCAGCACGGTTGGCTGCCTCAACGACCTCATCGTCATGGCATACGACGCTCACGTTGGGGCTGCCCTTGAGGCTCAGAAGCTCGCTGGGCCTACGCAGATGCACGAAACGCAACTTTTCCACACGACGTATACGCCGTCCTGAAGGCTGCCTAGGGACGCGGAGCGCTCTAAGGCACCTTGCCCTGACAGTTTGGCGGAGGGCTGCCTGGTACCTGAGATCCGGGTCACGAAAACCAAAGTGCTAGCGACTGTCACCGAGATACCCAGCAGCAACGCAGACATGTTCTGATTCCTAGACTTCGACGTGACCTCGGCAGACGGTCGAACTTTCAAGTTACAACCTCCGCATTCAGCCAACAGCTGGCACAGCAGTACTGTATAGGGCCATGAATGCTGGTTACAAGCAGAAAGATGTCTACTGTCCAATCCTCCAGGGAAAGGGAACACGTGCCGTTCAAACTGTGATCGATCGGAAGTCAGCGCGCGGACTACCTGCCGGCCCCAAAACCCCGACCGGCAGCGCGGACAAAGGAAAAGGACGTCCCCAAAACCGTAAAAGTCGCGGAAAGCGACCTATTCTTCCCGGGACCCCTTGACGTGCGACGCCAACCCTGCCTATAATTTCCCTCGCCCCCAGTCATCTGGAGGCAGCACCTTGAGAGCCGAATAGTGTCGTGACGCAGCGAACAGTTCAGTCTGTCCCCGGCTTGCCGGAGACAGGCGTAGCATGCAACGAACTCAAATGGGTTCATGCATCCCTGCTTCATTGAGTGAAGCAGATCAAAACTCCAAAGAGAGATTTCTTCGGAGAGTTTGATCATGGCTCAGGACGAACGCTGGCGGCGTGCCTAAA
>CAZGER010000122.1:0-6290 GCA_964524565.1 uncultured Chthonomonas sp.
TGTCCATCGACTCGTAAGCCTTCTTCACCTCGTCCGCCTCGGCCCGCAACGCCGGCCCGATGTCCGTCGTCCGTGCAAGCCGGATCGCGCTGGCCAGCGCGAAGTAAGCCGGCGAGTACTCCTTCGAGGCCTCGACCGCCGCGCGGCCAAACCGCAGACCGTCCGCCACCTTTCCGTTCATCGAGTGCACAAGGCTCATGCCCGTCAGCGCTTCAAACGAGTCCGGCTTGGCTTCCAAAGCTGCCTCAAAATAGGCGGTCGCAAGCTCCAGTCGGTTCTTCTTGTCGTCGCCACTCAGCTGCATCACCAACACGCCCTGGATGATCTGGTTGCCCTTTTCAACCAGCATGTCGTAGTTGCCCGGATCGGCCAACAGACACTGTTCAAAGTACTTTCGGCTCTCGTCAAACTCGTTGAAGAGGTGCAGTCTCGTCGCCAAGTAAAACGCGGTCAAAGGCGCCGTCGGCTCCATCCTCTGGAGCGCGCTCACATGGCTGGTCAAAACGTCCAGCCTGCCCCTCGCCAAAGCCAGGTAAGCCTGGGTGTACTTGGTTGCAGCCCCGGAAGGATCCTCAAGGATCGACTCCTTCTCGGCCTCCTCCGAAGCAGCCTGCTCACCGGCGTACTGCATCAGCACCGCTTTCAGGGCAAACGTGTAACCGTCCATCGCGCCGTACTGCTCGACATACCGAAGAGTCTTGGCCGCCTCAACGATCCGCCCACTCCGCACGTACGCGTAAAGCAGACGGTTCATCAAGCCAGTGTTCTTGGCTTCCGCCTCGACCTTGTCTTTCAGCAACGAGGTCACCCTCGAATAGCGGTGAGACTTCAGCATCAAATCGATGAAAGCAGTCTGGTTCGCCGAGGTGACGTTCCCGAAAGCGTCAGCCCTGGCCTCCATCGCGTCGTGAGCGTTCTTGGCCGCTGTCATCAGAGCCGACCGGATCATCGAGTTGGTCTCAGAAATACTCCCACCGGTCGCCGAAAACGCCCTGCGGAGGCTGATCGCAGAGAGCATCGCTTTGGCATCCAGGTTCCCCGGATCGTCGGCTGAAACGTCTTCAGCGAACTTCTGGGCAACGTCAAAAACGCGCTTGCCGTAGTTCGCCCTGGCCATAGCCATCCGAGCGTCGTTGCTCTTCGGATCGATCTTCAAAGCGACACGCGCCGCACGGATCGCCTCGTCGAACTTGCTCAGCGTGATCGCATCGTTCGCCTTCCCGACATGGTGCGCCAACCCAAGGCCAAGACCGTTGTCAATCTTGACCTGGAACGTCTTTTTGGCCCCCTCGCCATTGGAGTTGTAGGCGGCGAACATGATGGTTGCAGCACCGTCTTTCTCGTCCAGCGAATCCATCCGGAACTGGTACGGAGTGGACTCATCGGTCCCGCGGAGGTCGCCGTTCACGTAGAACTCGACATTGGTGACCAATGCGTCCGACGTCACACTGATGTGAAAGACCCGCTCGCCGCTCACGGTCGCGCCGTCGGCCAAATCGACGTTCATTGTGATGGCGGCGTGGGTTGTGCCGGCTACCAACAGCCCAGACAACAAGGTCGCAGTTTTCAGGGATCGCATATTCTCAGGAAAGCCTCGTCTGTATTATGACGGACTAGATCGTGAAGGAATTCAAAGGACCGTCTCGCCCCGCTCAAGGGTCCTGATCCTTACTGAGTCGGTCACAGGTTCGATGAACACCTTGCCGTCCCCTGGCTCCCCGGTCCTCGCCGCGTCGCAGATTGCGGAAACGACAGCCTCCTGCAGGTTCGCGGGAACCACCACCTCGACCTTGGAGCGGATCGGCAGACTGATCACGATCTCCTGGCCAAAGAACGAGCTGGCCGTCTCTGGGTTGTTGCCGCAACCCCTGGTGTCAGAGACAGTGAGTCCGGAGATCGGCAGCATCGCCAGGGCAGACTTGACTTCCTCAAGCCTGTGCGGGCGGATGTAGGCGATGATCCTGACCATATCTTAAAACCTGTACCTTCGCCAGTGGAACACGACCCGAACGATGTACGAGATCCAGTTGAGCAGGTCGCGGAACAGGTCGGCCACCGACGAGTAGTACTCCTCGGGCCGCCTGCGCTTCATGACCATCGAAAGGTCGTACGACAGGTACAAAAGGTAACCGAACGCCAGCCCCATCGCGGTCGGGATCTCGGACCACGGGGCCGCGCCAAACCCCGCGACCGACAAGGCTGCGGCCAACGTAGCGATGCCGGAAAGGACACCCATCCCGGCAAAGCTGAAGTCCCTCCCGCACAGCAACAGGTACGAGAGGATCGCAAGTGGCGCGATCCCCAAAGTCCAGACAGGCAAGTCCGCTGAAACCTCCCGACCGATCTGACCGATGCATGGGATCGCGGGCAAGGTCAGCGCCCAACTCAGGATCGCTTCAGTGGTCCCAGAACCCATCGCCCGACGGACGATCGACGAGCAGACCAACAGCAGGAACAGGAGCAGTCCGGTTGCCTTGAGCGACAGTGGCCAATCCGGCCAAAAGCTCGAAACGCCGATCATCGCAACGGTCACGAGGTGGCCATAAAGCACTCGGCGGACAAAGAGCAGACGCTCTCCGTACTTGACGGACGCGACAGAGCCAGGGACAGTGATCGGCTCCGGAAAGTACGGCGGGCTCGGGGACGGCCTCACTCCTCGTTGGCTTTTGGAAGACATTCGACGATCTTTTGAGCGTACCGCTTACTGGCCCCGACGTTCGCGGCGACCAGTTCCCTGGCACGGTCGCCCATTTGTTCTCGCTTAGATCTGTCTTGGGCCAGGTCTGCAAGGATGTCGGCGAGTTGCGCCGGTGACGACGCAACGAGGGCCGCACCGGCTGTCGCGGCCATCTCTGCCGCGTCCCGAAAGTTGTTCATGTGCGGGCCGTGGACGACGGGCTTCCCGTGAGCAAGGGGCTGCAGGATGTTCTGGCCGCCGAGCTTGTCAAACCCTCCCCCGACGACGACGATGTCCGCGGCGGCGTAGACCCGAGAGAGCTCACCGTAGGTGTCTAACAGCAGGTACTGGCCAGTCTCGCCCTTCGATCTCAGGCGCACGTCAAACTGCTTGGTGTAAGCGGCCAGGATGTCCGGAACGCGCTCCAAGTGCCTGGGTGCGTGGACAAATCTGACTGAAGCGAGGCGCGGGTCGCTGACGGCCTCTAGGACGAAACCCTCTTCCAGCGTACCCCTGGTCGAACCGATGACGACCACCAGGTCGTCTGGCCCGAGCCCCAGGCTCGCCCGGACCTCGGCCGGATCGGCATCGGTCCCGTCGAGCGCCTGGTCGAACTTGCAGTTACCGAGCACCTCGGCAGACGCGGCCCCTAGCGCCCGGATCCTCTCGGCGTCGAGTTCGCTCTGCATGGCGGCGTGGTCGAGCTCTTTGAGCATCGCCGCGTAGAAGAACCGGAGCCCCCGGATCCTCCTGAACGAGCGGTCGCTGATTCGGCCGTTGACAACGATGGTCGTGGCCATCATCGACTTGGCCGATGTGAGGAAGTTGAACCACAGCTCCGTCTCCATCACGGCGACAACGTGGGGCTTTGTCCGGACCATGGCGCCCAGCGTAAACCTGAACACATCGATGGGAAAGTACACCAGATGGTCGAAAAGTCCGACAGCCTTGGTGCGGGCCGTCTGGTGTCCACTGGATGTCGTGACACTCAGGATGATCTCAGCATCTGGGGCCATCGACCTAACCTCTTGGAGGATCGGCATCGCTGCGATGACCTCGCCGACACTCACAGCGTGGAACCAGATCCTGCGCGAACCAGGGCGCAGCTGGATAGAGACCTCGCCAGCCCTTTCCTTCCAGTTGACCTGTTCTTTGCGCCTTCGGGAGCGAACCAACATCCAAGGCACCCAGATGGGCGAGAGCAGGGTCAGGAGGATGTTGTAGACCCAGATCATGGCACGAAGGTCTGCCCTGTGATCCTCTCGTAAGCCTGGATGTACTTGTCCCTCGTGGCGTCCACAACGTCTTGGGGCAGGAGCGGTCCCGGGGGCTGTTTGTTCCAGCCAGAGCGCTCAAGATAGTCGCGCACGTACTGTTTGTCAAAGCCGGGTTGAGGCCCGCCCGGTGCCCACTTTTCTGCCTCCCAGTATCTGGACGAGTCTGGCGACAGGGCCTCGTCGATCCAGACAACACCGCCCTCGGCGACCCCGAACTCGAACTTGGTGTCTGCGAGCAAAAAGCCCACGCTTGCGGCATGGTCGGACGCTTCTGAAAAGAGCCGGAGGGTCCAATCGCGCACGAGCTCGGCGGTTTCCAGACCCACGATATCAACCGCTTGGTTGAAGCTAATGTTCTCGTCGTGGCCCTCGACAGCCTTCGTGGCTGGCGTGAAGATCGGTTCGGGGAGCTTTGACCCGTCGAGCAGGCCTGTGGGCAGGCCCAGGCCGTGGATGCCGCCGCCTTGGCTCCTGTACTCTTTGAAGAGCGATCCGGTGATGTGCGCCCTGGCCACACACTCGATCATCAAGGGCTCGGCTTTGACGGCCAGGGTCGACCTGCCGAGCAAGTCGTTGTCGTGGAAGCCAAGGATCCTGCGGATCTCAGAATCGTCGGTGGAAACGACGTGGTTTGGGCAGACATGGGAGAGCTTGTCGAACCAAAACGCGCTCATTTGGTTGAGGATCTTGCCCTTGTCCGGGACACCGTTGGCCATGACCACGTCGAAGGCGCTGATCCGGTCGGTCGCAACGATGAGGACTCGGTCGCCAAGGTCGAAAACGTCCCTGACCTTGCCCGTTCTGGGTCGCCCGAGGCTGGGAATATTGGCGCTCAGGACGGCTGGCATGGTTGGATTATGGCTCTGCCCCACAAAGGGCATGGTCACGGCCCGGACGCACCTGTGTCAAAAGCGCGAAGAGACCTGGGGAGCCGTGTTTGGTGCGAGACCGTGCTCGGCCAAAAACTTGGTCACCTCGCCCTCGAACTGGCGCGAATGCACCAGCCTGCCAGCCCCGTGTGTGCAGCCGTCGAACCACACGGCGCGGGCGTTTGAGCCGGCTTTGGCAAGGATCGCCTTGGCTGACTCCACCGGGACGATCGGATCCTCTGTCCCAGAGCAAAGCAGGATCGGCGTACCCTCGAGCTTGGAGATCGCTTCGTCCACCTTGACTCCCTTGGGTGAAAAGCCGATGAACAGCGGGCCGACCCAGGTCGAGGGGGCCAGAATCGACTGGGCCGTTTTCCCGGCCAAAAAGAGCCACCACGCGCGGGACGCCTCGTCGAGCGACCGGTAGGGGCCGTCCAGGATCAGGGCGTCGAACCGGTCCGGGTTCGCCGAACCGGCAAGGACGGCGGCAACCGCACCCATCGAGCTGCCAAGGGCGACGGTCTTCTTCCCCGGCGCCCGCTCAGCCACCCAAGCCAGGACAGCCTCGACGTCTTGTGCCTCGTCGCGCCCAAGCGTGATCTTAGCCCTGCTGCTCTGACCCTGTCCCCTGTGGTCGAAGAACACGAACGAGGCCCCGCTTTGCCCCAGGAAGGAGAGGGTTGGGACCCATTCGCACCGGTTCACCAAGTAGCCGTGACAGGCCACGAACACAACGTCGCTCTCACCGGGCACGTACCAGCCGCGGATCGTCACGCCGTCCTTGGTGACGGTCTCGAACGGCTCCTGGGCAAACCCCAGGGCGGCGGGCGAAACAAACTGGTGGATCCTGGGCGGGTAGAGGCTGAAGTGTGTCAACCCAAAGATCACGCTGACGTAAACGAGCACGACAGCAGCCACGAGTCCGATAAGGATGCCGAGCCAAAGCACTTTTTAAGTGTACGTTTGCTTGAGTCGCCTGGTTCTGTGATTTCCTGCTAGAATCCAAATGCCGCAGATGTTCGCTCTCAATTTCTATTCCGAACTATACGACGACCTGCTTCGGAACAGCCGCAAGACCGCGACGATCAGGCTGGGTGACAAGACGGACAAATACCAAGAAGGGATGATCGTTTGGGTGACGGTCGGCCCTCGTTTTGGGCGCAGACAAAAGCTCTATGCGGCGATTTTGGACCGCGTGGAAACCAAGTACATCCAAGACCTCTCTCCACGCGACATCGAGCGGGAAAACCCCGAGATGCGGTCACAGGACGATGTGATCAACTTTTTGAGCAGGGTCTACGGTGAGTTCGTGACACCGCACCACGCCTGCACAGTCATTTACTTCTCGCGCGTCGACGAGTGACCTGCGAGCGGGCGAGTCGTCCACAATAGGCTATGGCCGGACGGGGATGGACTGAAAAACCGGTCTTCCAAGCGCTCGGCGTCGGGCTGATCGCGCTCCTGGTC
>CAZGER010000123.1:0-3678 GCA_964524565.1 uncultured Chthonomonas sp.
CCATCGTGAGCCGTGGGTGGTCGGCCTGAGCGACCCAGGCGTCGATCTCTGCGCCCAGGGTCTTGTCGCACACCGTGAGGGCGCTTTCCACCGACGGCCAGAAACCGGCGGCGGACTCCCTGTCGCCACGCTCGACAGCTTGGGCAAGGGCCAGAAGCGGAAGCTCCTCTTCGTAGTAGAGAAAGTTGATCGCGATCCCAGGCGCGTACCTGGAGAACGGGCGGCTCCAGTGGGATTGGTCCTGGATCGTTTCGCCCAGGAGCACCAGATAGGTTTCGAACGAGCCAGGATAGTGGTCCCTGTAGTCCATCGGGAAGCAATCGTCCACCCAGGGCGCGTACTTTCTCCAGTCTTGGCCCAGGAACCGGCCGCTGTGGACGGGGTTCTTGAAAAACGCCCCCGACAGCCTCATGCCAGGGCGGGCCTCTCTGACCGCTTCGGCACAAAGGCGGACGAACCGCTCGATCGCCTCGGCCCGAAAGGTGTAGAAGAAGTAGTCCAGGTCGGCCCGGCCTGCGGCGAAGAAGCGGCCATCCCGCAGGAACTCTGCCTTTGTCCGGCGGTCGAGGCGGTCCCAGTCCTCGGGCAGGACGGTCGGGCTCGGCTCCCAGTGGGACTCGACGTACTCACGGTCGTAGACCTGGTGGCTCAGCCGGTCGTGGGGGTAGGCCCTCGTCGCATACCCTGCCCAACGGGGGATCTCATTGAGGCACCAGTCGCAGAAGCAGTACTGGTCCGGGGCGAGGTCGCCGGGGTACCGGACGTAGTCGTGGTGGAGGCCGTCGAAGGCGTACTTTCTGGCGAACTCTGCATAGAGGGGCACGAGCCATTCGTCGGTGTAACCCGGTGCTCGGGCGGGGCACATCCAGCGTGCCCCGTACTGCTTCCCCCGCAACACTTCGGAGTCGGTCGGTCGGCCGCTGGGGTCGAGGCATGCCCAGGAGGGGTTTTGTGTGTTGGCTGGGGAGTTGGGGGTCTCCCGGTAGTCGATGAACCACGCATGGAGCTCCTGCCCGCTCTTGCGGGTCTCCGCCAGGAGTTCGGCGGCCAGGTCGAAGCCTGCGAGATCGGCCCGGACGCACTCCGGGTGCAGGTCGCTTTGGAAGCTGAGGCTCCCGTCGCCGTGCTTGAACTCGGGGAGGAGCAGGTTGAACCCAGCGTCAGACGTCTTTTCGACAAACTCACGGACCTCAGTCGGCGAGACCCCGGCGTCCGACGCGCCGCACCAGAGCGCCTTGGTCTTGGGCATCAGCGGCCGATTTTCTTGAGCAGTGTGACGCGGCCGATGGGCACCCATTCCGCGACCAGGATGTCGCCGTTTTGCAGGAAGATCGCGTCATGCGGGTGGATGAAGCGGCCCGGGACGAAGTCTGCGCGTGGGTGTCCGCGCAGATTCGAGGGGTTCCCGTCGCCTAGGTGACAGACGAGGTGGTTTTTTTCGTCGAGCAGGGTCACGACCGAGTTCAAGTCCGGTACGAGCATCATCCCGTCGCGGATGTCGAAGTCGCAGGGGCGTCGCATGCCCTCGGTGCTGAAGCGGACATGCTTGCCAACCAGGTCGAAGTACTGGATGCGGTTGTTCTCCCGGTCGGCCACCGCTATGAGGGGATCGCCAAAGCGCTTGTCGAGCCAGAGTCCGTGGGGCGACTTGATCTTGCCCGGCTCGGACCCATAGCCACCGAACGTCCGGACCCAGTCGCCATCGACGGTGTACTGGTGGACATAGCTGGAGCCGTAGCCGTCGCCGACGTACACCGACCCTTCCGGCCCGAACGCTACGTTGGTCGGGACGTACCGTTTGCCGTCTTTGTAGACGCCTGGCTCTGGCGGTGTCCCACGTTCCCAGACCACGTTTCCGGCCAGGTCGGTCTTGACGACGACACACTTTTGGGTGTCGCAGTGGTAGAGGTACTCAGCGCCGCCTTCACGTCGAAGGTCGAGGCCGTGTGCGCCGCCCTTGAACCGGCTGCCGAACGAACGGAGGAACTTCCCGTGCTTATCGAACACACAGACCGCGTCGTCGATCTTGCTCGCCCCGTTCACCGTGTGGGCGACATAGATGTTCCCGGCCCTGTCTTGGGCCAGGCCGTGGGTGTCGCCAAAGACCATTCCTTCGGGCGGTGAGATCCAGTCGTGGATGCACTCGTAGCGGTTGTCGCCTGCGCCCACAACAACGGTGCGTGCCTGCCCGGGAGCGCCAAGGGACAGCCGGGGGAAGGCGGAGGCGACCATGCCGGCCGAGGCCATTTTCAGCACATCGCGACGGGAAAAGCGGTCCATGCGGTGATTCTATCCCGAACCGGCTCACCAACTCATCGGCTTGAAGATCCAGTCGCGGGCCAGCCCGGCTTGGTCAAAGGCGTGCTCGCCTGCCTCGGCGACGCCAGGGCTGACGACGTTCCAGGAGCTGATCTCTGGCCCTAGCCTGCTGATTTGGATGTAGGTTCCGCGGTTGTTGTAGGGGATCCTTTCACCGTTCGGCCCTGGCATGGTCCCTGGCACGTATCCCCACCCGGCGGGGCCAGGTTGCGGCAGCGCCCGCACCTGCTCGACGGTCGCGGCGAACGCCTTGGTCACAGCTTCTTTCACAGTCCGGCCGGACAGGACGTCCCACTTGAGTTCTTTGTCGAGGGCCTTGTGCATGATGCTGGGCTGGACGACCGTCTCGAAGAGGTCGTCGCTCGTGAAGTTCCCGTACAGACCCAGGAACAGTTCCCGCCGGAGGTTTCGGACGGCCAGGTTGTAAACGCGGGCGGCGGGAGACTCGGCGACCTCCCAACCGTCGTAGGTCGAGACCAGCTTGGCGACCTGTCGTTCCAGCGCTTGGTCCTGTGGGGGCAGGTTTGTGGCAAACGTCTGTACGAAAGAAGCGTTGTCGTCGGCTTCCCGGCGGGCGATCGTCCAGGCTGCCCTTTGAAGATCGAAGGTCGAGAGGGCGCCGGTCGGAAGGGCGTTGTTCAGTTGTGTCGTCCGGAAGACCTTGCCCCAGACCGGTGTGTCGCCGTTGGGCCACCAGGAGACGGGTTTGTTGTTCCAGTTTGTGAGGATCCCACTCTTGGGATTGTCCACCCTGGGCATCTGGCCGGCCGGCAGGATCCCGCGCCAGAGGTTGCCTGGTTCGTCCGGTGTGGGGAGGCGGGGGTCGATCCCCTTGGCCCTAAGCGGCATGTGTCCTGCGTACCGGTAGCCGACCTGGCCGGATCGAAAGGCGAAGAGGAAGTTGAAGCTGACTGGGATGTCTGCGACGAACCTGTCGATCTCGGCCACTGTTTTGGCGGCAGCGAGTTCTTGGATCGGCCCGAGCGAGGAGGCCTCGCGCTTCCAAAAGGCCGACCGGAGGCTGTAGACGGCCTTGGAGCCTCGGCTCAGGAGGAGGACCGGGCCGTGGACCGTCCTTCGCTGGAGGACCTCCTGGCTTGCTTGGCCCTTGACCTTGAGCTCGAACCGGACGACTTCGAACGCTGTTTCCTTTCCGCCGGTCACGTAGGTGTCTCCCGCGCCCAGTTGGCTGACGAAGACGTCCTCCAGGTCGGCGACCCCGCTCGTGAGGCCCCACGCGAACTCCGGCGTGTTGCCGATGAGGACCGCTGGCACTCCTGGGACGTCCATGCCCCGCACGGTCAGCCCGGGCGACTGGATCGAGACTTCGTGGACGATGCTGGGGGCTTGGTGGCCCAT
>CAZGER010000123.1:3688-6287 GCA_964524565.1 uncultured Chthonomonas sp.
CGGACATGAGCATCGGCTCGCCGGTGTTGCTGCGGGAGGGGCCGACGACGACGCAGTAGGAACCGACCTTGTAGGGGACGCTGAGGTCTTGGGCGGCGGCGATGTAGTCCTCATCTGCGGCCATTCGGACGGCCGGCGCCAGCTCAAGGAGACTGGTGGGAGGCATCTTTGCGAGCTGGGCCTCGGAGTCTGCCCGAGTGAAGTCCCAGACGACCGGGGGTGTGCGGGTCTGGTCGTCCTCTTTGGCCACTGTCGTGACCGCTCGCGGGTCGTTTTGCCACGCGAGGTCGTCGAGGGCGTCGAGGAGCCGGTCCTTCACTGGCCGCAGCTTGAGATATTGGACCAGGGCGTAGTTTCTGAGCTCGCCTGCGCCGCCCTGGCCGAACCTCCTTGCCAGAGAAACAAGGATCGCGCAGGAGTCGGTCTCTGTCCAGGGGGTTGGTTCAAACCCGTTCGCGGCGTATCCAGGGGGCAGTTGACCGGCCTGCTTGCGGCGCAAGACCGAGCGGTTGACGCCTTCAGCGTACGCACCAAGGGCCTCGCGGGAAGCCTTGGGCAGAGCGGCGATCATTTGGGCGTACTCGGCGTCGGTGTAGGCCTTTGCCAGGACGGTCTTGTCGCTAGCGGCGTACTGGGGACCGAGCACCTCGGCGAGCGTTCCGCGCGCGGCACGGCGGCTCATCTCCATTTGCCAGAGCCTGTCCTCGGCGACCGCCTCGCCCATCATGCGGTAGGCGCTAGCGGCGGAGTTGGCCGTGATGTGCGGCACGCCGTAAGTGTCCCGCTCGATCCTCCCGGCTTGGGCAATCAAGGTGGCGGCAATGGCGAGGATCGGACCGAACATTGCCTATTTTGGCCCGGCCACGGGCCAGACGGGGCCAGAACCCATTCATCGGATCCTGGTCGTGGCGGCTGAACCTACTGGAGCGAGCGTCCGGAGCCGGGGAGAGCCTTGTCGCCACCGATGATCCTGAAGATCACAAAACCGATGGCCAACACGATCCCGGCAGGAACGATCAGGCTGAGAGCCGCACCAAGCACCCCCAAGAGGAGCTTCCATGCGAAGAACGCGCCGATGACTCCCAGCACGCCGACGAGAATCACTTTTCCAAGCTTCATTGTTTGACCCTGCGGCCGCGCCGCCTGACTCTAAAACGGTTTGGGGCGCCCGAAGGTTGTCGCCTATGGGACCATTACGCCCGGTTCATGGCGCGCAGCCGGTTGACCCGCTCTTCGATGGGAGGGTGGGTCATGAACAACCGGGCAAAGCCTCCGCGCCCTTTGAGGGGGTTGACGATGTAGAGCGGGGCATGGTTCGTGTCCGTCCTGGTGGGGAGCATCTGGGTGCCGCGCTCCAGCTTCAGGAGTGCGTTCGCGAGGCCGTTGGGGGTACCGGCTAGTTCAGCGCCTGTCTTGTCCGCCTCAAACTCCCTGGCCCGGGAGATCCCGAGTTGGATGAGAACGGCGGCGAGGGGGGCGACGATGGCAAGGACGAGCAGGCTGAGCGGGTTCTCGCCGTCTTCGGAGTTGCCGCCAAAGAACGCGAAAAAGCGCGCAAAGGATGCGAGCACGGTGATCGCGCCAGCCATCGAGGCCACGACGGTCATCGTGAGGGTGTCACGGTGCTTGATGTGGGCCATCTCGTGGGCGACGACTCCCCGGACCTCCTCGCGGTCGAGTAGGTCGATGAGCCCTCGGTTGACCGCGATGGCGGCATGGGACGGGCTCCTGCCGGTGGCGAAAGCGTTCGGGCTTGGGTCGTCGACGACGTAGAGCGCGGGGACAGGGACACCGGCCGATTCGGCGAGGCGGTCGACCATGTCGTGGAGTTCGGGGGCCTCGGTCCGGCTGACGGGCCTGGCTCGGACAGCGGCAAGGGCCAGCTTGTCGCTGAACCAGAACGTGCCGAAATTGAACAGCACGGCAAAACCGAGGGCCATGACCATTCCTGCGTCGCCGCCGAAGGCGCGACCGAGCAGCACAAAGACCCCGGTCAGGGCAGCCATCAGGACTCCGACTTTGAAGACGTTCATCTGTTAGGTTACAAAACGAAGACCGGGCCATCGATGTCGCACGATTGGGTCGTTTTTCTTCCGGAGTCAGGTTCGGACGGCGGGCTACACTAGGCCCGTGCGCAAGAGTGCCCTTTCTGCCCACTACGTCCAGCCTGGTATGCACGAGCGGATCCTTGACACCCTTGTGCGCCAGGGCAAGGACATCGAGCACTTGACGGTCGCGGACCTGGCACCGGCGGACAACTTTCACTCCCGGGGGAAGGCGGCGACCGAAGAGCTGCTGGCGACTGTCGGGTTTCGGGCTGGGGGAGCGATCCTCGATGTCGGGTCGGGGCTCGGTGGTCCGGCCCGGTACCTGGCATCGCAAGGGTTTAGGGTGACTGGTGTGGACCTCACGCCGGAGTTCTGCGAGATCGCCGAGGACCTGACCAGGCGGGCCGGGCTTTCTGAATGGGCCGCGTTCGTGGCAGGGTCGGCACTGGAACTGCCGTTTCCGAAGGGTGCTTTTGACGGGGCGTGGCTCCAGCACGTGAGCGTCAATGTTGCGGACAAGGCGACGCTCATGGCGGAGATCCACCGCGTGC
>CAZGER010000124.1:0-3692 GCA_964524565.1 uncultured Chthonomonas sp.
GTTCGAGGACGTTGCCGGTATCGATGAGGCCAAAGAAGAGCTCTTTGAGGTCGTCGACTTCCTCCGCAACACCAAAAAGTACGTCGCCCTCGGGGCCAAGATCCCCAAAGGGATGCTCCTTGTCGGCCCTCCGGGTGTCGGCAAGACCCACCTGGCCAGGGCCATCGCTGGAGAGGCCCGGGTTCCGTTCTTCTCCATCAGCGGCTCGGAGTTCGTCGAGATGTTCGTGGGTGTCGGCGCCGCCAGGGTCAGGGACTTGTTCGAGACCGCCCGTGCCCACCGACCGTGCCTGGTTTTTGTCGATGAGATCGACGCCGTCGGCCGACAGCGCGGCACGGGCGTCGGAGGCGGTAACGACGAGCGCGAGCAGACCCTCAACCAGCTTCTTGTCGAAATGGACGGCTTTGAGGTCAACTCCGGCGTCGTCATCCTCGCCGCCACCAACCGCGCCGACGTCCTGGACGAGGCCCTTCTCAGACCCGGCAGGTTCGACCGCAAGATCATGGTCGACGCCCCCAACATGACCGGACGCCTCGAGATCCTCAAGATCCACTCCAAGGGCAAGCCGCTCGCCAGCGACATCGACCTCCAGAGCCTTGCCAAGCGCAGCCCCGGCTTCACAGGTGCAGACCTGGCCAACAGCCTGAACGAAGCCGCCCTCCTCGCCGCCCGCAGGAACCACGCAAAGGTCACGCAAGGCGACCTGGAAGAGGCCCTCGACCGCGTTCTCGCCGGCCCGGCCCGCAAGAGCCGCGTCATGGACGAAAAGGAGCGCAAGATCACGGCCTATCACGAGGCCGGGCACGCCCTCGTCGGAGAGCTCCTTGAATTCTGCGACCCCATCCACAAAGTCACGATCCTTCCGCGCGGAATGTCCCTCGGCAGCACCTGGGCGCTCCCAGAGACCGACTCCTACCACACCTCGCGGCAAGAACTCTTCGACGACATCAGCATGAGCCTCGGCGGACTCCTCGCTGAAGAGATCGTCTACGGCGAGCGCTGGACAGGCGCCTACGGCGACCTCAAGCGCGTCACCAGGGTCGCGCGGGCGATGGTCACCAGCTACGGCATGAGCGAGAGGCTCGGCACCCTTGCCATCGGGCGCGACGACTTCAATCCATTCCTCGGACGAAGAATCCAGTACGACCGCGACTACAGCGAAGAGGTCGCCAAGCAGATCGACGAAGAGGTCAAGCGGATCGTCGACCACTGTAGCCAGCGGGCCAGACAGATCATCGAGGAGAACCGCTCCAAGCTCGACGCCATCGCCGACGCCCTCCTCGACCGGGAGACCCTCGACCGCGAAGAGTTCCTCGCGATCATGGCTGGCAACAAGCTCCCGGACAAGCCAGAACCCGATGACACGACGCGACCGGAACAGTCCGAGCCCAAGGCAGGAGCCTCCATCCCGCCGGTCAAACTGGAACCGGGAACGGCATAAGCCACCAGCCTGACAGGTTTGGTATTATTTGTCGGAACGCGGGACCATTGATGAGCGCCGAAGAACTATACAACCAAGGCTTTCAGCTGAGGTGCAACGGCCAGTACGGCGAGGCAAAGCAGATCTTCACCCAAGTGCTGGCCCAAAACCCGACCCATGCCGACGCCAAATGGCAAATGGGCCTGATCAGCGGGTTTGAAGGCGATTTCGACGGCTCGTTGGCCACCCTCCAAGAAGTCGTCAACTCCAACCCCACCCACCTCAATGCCCGCTACGACCTGGCCATGACCCTCATGATGCTGGGAATGCAGGACGAGGCATGCGCCCAGTTCCGCGAGGTCCTCCGCAGGGACCCGGACCACGAAAAGGCCAAGCAACAGATCATCTACTGTCGGTAAGGCGATGGCGGACACCGACAGCCAGCAACCCCGCTCAGCCTGGGCCAGTGTCCTCCTTTTCCTCCTTCCCCTCGTCGCTCTCTGGAAACCCCTGTTCACCGGCGCAGCCATCGGCCCGTTTGACCAGTTCGCGCAAATGGCCCCCTGGGGAACCCCCACAGCCACCCAAACACGTTCCTGGGACATCCTCCAAGCCGACGGGATCGCCCAGTTCTACGTTTGGCGAGACCTCGTCTTCAACGCCTGGGCAAGCGGAAAGCCAGCGTTCTGGAACCCATACCAACTCTTTGGACAACCGGTCCTCGCCAATTCCCAGAGCGCCCCTTTCTATCCCGGCCACATCCTCATGGGCGTTCTCCATGTGCCCACCGCACCGGCGGTCACCCTCCTTGCCTGGTTCCACCTGGCCATCGCCGGACTCGGCGCCGCCGCCCTAGCCCGCAGGCTCGGCGCAAACCTGACCGGATCGACAATCGCGGGCGTCGCTTTCTCCCTGTCCCCGTTCCTCATCGCCTGGACGGTCCTCCCCAGCGTCGTCACAACGTGCTGCTGGATCCCTGTCGCCCTCGCCTGCCTCAAGTCCGTCCTTGATGGCCAGCCCAAGCGCTGGACAGCGACCGCCCTGGCGACCGCCGCAATGGTCCTCGGTGGACACCTCCAGTTCGCCTTCTACGGCATCCTCGCCCTCCTGGTCTGCGGAGTCTGGTGGTGGATCGCCCTGCGTCCAAAGCTCGCCCTTCCCCTCTCGGCGGTGGCCGCCGTGGCCCTTGGACTCGCCCTCTCCGCCGTCCAGCTTTTCCCAGCCCTCCAGTTTTCGAGCGCTTCCCACCGCAAAGGGTCGGCCACAGCCGACGGGTATGCCACATACTCTGCCTCCGCGATCCAGCCTTTCGAACTGGTCGGAATGGCCAACCCCCTGGCGACGGGCCTACCAGGGGCAAAGATCGAGGGCCAAAAGCCAGACCAGGGCTACTGGCCGCTCGCCATGAAACCAGGCGCCAACTACGCCGAGTCAGCCATCTACCTGACCCCACTCGTACTCCTTGGCCTGTTTTGCCTCCCCCTCCGCGCCAGACTCAAAGAAGCCGGCGCCCTCGTCCTTCTGGCCGCCCTCGCTTTCGCCCTGGCGATCGGAACCCCCCTTAACGCAGCGCTTTACTTCGGACTGCCAGGGTTCTCCGCCAGCGGCAGCCCCGCCCGAGTGTCCGTCCTCTTCGTCCTCGGAGCGTGCGTCCTTGCCGGGGTCGGATTTGGCTCAGAGCGAAAAGAAGGCTCCAAGTACGCCTGGTGGCCGATCGCAGCCGTCCTTGCCGTCGTCCTTATGGGACTCACGAACACCCTGGCCGCAAAAAAGCTTCCGACCCTCTGGCAAGAGCTCGTCGCGACCCGCGATGCCGCCGTAGACGCCGCTCTGCCGACGTTTGGGATCGCCCTCCTCGCCTTGGCCGCCGCGGCAGGTGTCTGGGCCTTGCTCCGGCAGACCAAGACCATCCCCGCGCTGGCCATCGTCGCAACCGCGGTCGCCGCCCACCTGTTGGCAACCCCGTCCCAGATCGTCCCGTCCGGGCAGCCGCTCCCCATAGTCACCGCAGACCTCGGCCCGAACTCCAGGATCGCCGTCGTCTCCCCACACTGGAACTTCTTCACCCCAAGCCGGACCGCCCTCCCGCCGAACCTCGCGACACTCTCCGGCCTCTTCGACACCGCCGGTTACGACTCCCTCCTCGACAGAGACTCCGTCGGGGCCATCAAAGAAGTCAACAACGGAACCGACGGCGCCGTCCTCGTCAACGGCAACATCATGACGGTCAAGCCCACAGCGACAACCGAGTCCCTCCGGGCGGTCGGCGTCT
>CAZGER010000124.1:3702-6271 GCA_964524565.1 uncultured Chthonomonas sp.
GGCACACCGCCCTCGACCTCCCGCACCTGCCACCGGCGGAACCCAGACAGGGCTACAGTGTCCATCGCCTCGGCCTGGCCCCCGATGAAGGCATCGTTACCTCGACAGGCGCGCCCGTCACCGACTTCCACGCTGGCATCAACGGCTTCGGCTTCACGGCGACAGGCCCCGCCACCGTAACCGCCTCATTCCGAAACCTGCCTGGTTGGTCCGTCAGCGGCGTGAACGCGGACATCGAGAAAGGACGCTGGATCACCCTCCAGTTGCCAGAAGGGGATCACCAGGTCACTCTCTCTTACGTCCCGCCAGGGTTCCGTGACGGAGCAACCGTGTCCCTCATCGCGCTCGTCCTCGCCGCCGTCGGACTCCTTCCCCGCAAGAACCCCAGATCTGCGCCCACGGACAACGACTCTAGCGAACTTCCTGTAGAATAGGGCAATGGACATCGTCTGGCTCAACTCGGCCCTTCCCGAGCTTGAAGAGCAGACCGTCAGTCCCACCGCCCGCGACGGTCGGTTTGTGACCATCGTCCACAACAACGACACCAACACCTTCGACGAGGTCATTGACATCCTCATGTACGCGACCCAGTGCGACGCTGTCGAAGCCCAGATCGAAACGTGGGAGATCCACCACCACGGCCAGGCCGGTGTCCACTTTGCCGACGAGACCACCTGTCACGCCGTCGCCGCTATCGTGGCCAGCATCGGCATCAAGACCGAAGTCAAAAAAGAATGGGAAGACTAGGCAAAGCCGAGTCCTCCCGTTCTGCCCTAAGCAGCCCTGACTAGCCGCTGGCTGGTGGCTGGTGCAGCCCGAAGACCGCCCCCGTGGGGTCCTGCCCGAACGCGATCGAGCCAAAGTCCCCGATCTGCATCTTCTCGTGGACGATGTTGCCACCCGCAGACTTCACCGCGCCCATCGCCGCGTCCAGGTCAGCCACCTCAAAGTAGATGCTCCAGTTCGGCGGGACCCCGGTCTCCGCACCCATCGTCATGCATCCTCCGACCGGGACCTCGCTGATCGTGAACATCGAGTACATCTCGCCGTGCTCACCGCTCGGCATCGGCATCTCGATCGAGCCCCAGCCCATGACTTCCTTGTAAAACCCGACCGCTTTCGCCCGGTCCGGCCCCATCTGCTCGATCCAGTCCACCGGGATAGCCGGCAACTCGCCGCCACCTTCCATCGAAGGCTGGTGCAGGTTAAAGTGCGCCCCGCAGTTGTCCTGGCAGACCGCCATCCAACCCACGTCCGGAACCTCGAACGGCCCGTGAACCAACTTCCCGCCGTTCGCTGAGACCCGCTCCAAGGCGGCGTTAAGGTCCCCAGTATGGAAGTACAACGCCCAGTGTGGCGGAACCCCTTCCATATCCGGCGAACTCAAGTCCATCGAGCCGGCAAACGGCTGACCTTGGAACTCGAGCATCCGGTACGTCCCCATCGGGCCCATATCCATGGCTTGCGCCGACCACCCGAACACCTGTTGATAGAAAGTGAATGCCGCAGGTACATCCGCCGAATAGACTTCAAACCACGTTGTGGCCCTTTGCTGGTCGCTCATGTTTGTCCTCGTTGTACGGTCAAATCTGACCGACATCACGATACCTACACGCTGTCAATGGCGGTTCGTTCCGCCGCTTGTGAAAATCAAAGATAATCCATCTCGCGCAAGATCCTGGGGTTCTGCCGCCAGTCCTCCCGCACCTTCACAAACAGCTCCAAAAACACCTTCTTGCCCGTGACCTGCTCAAGCTCCTGCCGGGCCAACGTGCCGATCTTTTTCAGCTGGGAGCCGTGCTTGCCGATCAGGATCGCCTTCTGCCCTTCCCTCTCCACCGTCAGCGCGACACCGATCCTCACCAGCGTCCCGCTCTCCTCCCAGCTCTCGGTCACCGTCGCGATCGCGTGCGGAACCTCTTTGGTCGTCGATGACAGCGCTTTTTCCCGAACGATCTCAGCCGCGATCGCCCTCAACGTCTGGTCCGTGTACTCGTCCTCCGTGTACAACGGCTCGCCTTCAGGAAGGCACGAGACCAACGCCCCCAACAGAACGTCAACGTTCTGCTTCTTCCGCAGCGAGGTCATCACCGCCGTCTCCGTCTCGAACAGCTTCAGATACGCCTGGTAGTTCCGCTCGACGTTCTCAGCCTTCAGCTGGTCCATCTTGTTCAGACACAGCACGCACGGCACAGCGACACCTTCCCGCGCCGCCTTGATCAGCGCAGCGACGTGCTCGTCCTCCTTGGCCGGCATCTTGCTACAGTCCGCCATCGCCAAAATCGCATCGACACCGTAAAGAGCCTGCCTGGCCGCCTCGTTAAGTGTCGCCCCAAGCTTGTGCAGAGGCTTGTGGACACCAGGGGTGTCGACCAGCACGACCTGGTGGCCCTCGCCCGTTGCGATCCCCAAGACCCGCCGCCTGGTCGTCTGGACCTTGTCGCTCACAATCGAGACCTTGTGCCCCACGATCGTGTTGACCAACGTGCTCTTTCCGACGTTCGGCTTCCCGACAACCGCGACGGTCCCGACCCTCGACACGTCTAGACCCGCTTCCTAAAGAACGCGC
>CAZGER010000125.1:0-6269 GCA_964524565.1 uncultured Chthonomonas sp.
TCGAACGGTCTGGAGAGAGCCCCAACGCCGTCGGCATCGATCCAAAAGGCAGCTTCTTGTCCGGCTTGACGACAATCTCCGTTGCGACGCTCCGCTTCGCCAGATCGATGACCGCGACAGAGTCCTCGTTCGTCGCGCACACATAAGCAAGGTGCCGCGAGCCGTCTACCGTCACCGCCGACGCCTGGAGCCCTACCTCGATCTGCTTCACGACCTTGTTCGTTCTAAGGTCGATGATCGAGACCGAGCCGCCGCTCGCGATCCCCCGCTCGTCCACTTCGACCCTGCTACCCGCCGAGTCCGCCGTGGGGGCGAACCTGGACGGTCTTGGCCCACCTTGCTCGCTCACGATCGCCAGCCCCAGCCCTTCATCGACCGCGACGCCGTAAGGCGCGATCCCCACATCGGTCACGGCTGTGACGTTCCCGCTCGCCAGGTCGACCGTCGCGACCTGGTTGTTGATCGAAAGGGTGACAAGTGCCTTACTGCCCCCCTCGATCAGTTCTAGCCCGCACGGGAACGAGTTCCCCTTCCCTTGCGGCCCGGGCAGCGTGAAAGTGTTGGATAGGGCTGGCTTGGCCGGGCTCCCGATATCGAACACCAGCAGGGTGTTCTTGGAACTCGTCACGTAGGCTTTCTTTCCGTCCTGGCTGACCTTGATCCCCGTGAGCGACGCCCCGCCCGGGATCGGGGTGCTGCCCAGTTCCTTCCACCCCACCGCGTCCACCGTGCGTAGAGCGTTGTAATCCTTGATGACCGCGACACTGCCGTCCGGCGTGAGAGCGATGTCTACCGGGCGACCGGCGAACCAGACCCGGCTCCCCACGCCTCGGACGATCTGCCCAGTGGTCGCCACCGCCCCGCCTTCAAAGGTACCGACCCGTTTGGGGGCGTCGCATCCCGCCAAAACAAGAACAAGCACGAACCACCCAGCGCGGGACGACATGCCGCTAGCCTATCCCGAATTCACAGGAAATTGGTCGGATTCTGCGGCATCTTCACTTTGCTTCGTGAAAAATCCACGAGTCCGGGACGGGGTTCAAGCGGTAGCCCTCCCTCGCCAGTTCCAGCCGAAGCGTCTGCGCGCCGCCCTGCTCAAAGAACCGCACCTCGATCGGGTGGAGGCCCGCCAACAGGGTCAGAAAGCCCGTCTTCGTCTCCGGCCCGTGCAGGCCGTCGTGGTCAAGGGCCAGTGCCCCGCCGATCCACAACTGCGATCCGTCGTCGCTAGTCAGTGCGACCGCGTACCGCCCGTCTTCAGGAATGTTGATGAACCCACGGTAGACCACCGCGAACTGGTCCTCGATCCCAGCCCTGGCGATGTCGATGAACGGCACCACCTCCGACTTGACCGGCTCCAACTTGCCAAAGTCAGGCAGCTTGCTAAAGCTCCCTTCGTAAGTGTCCATGACCCAGCCCGACCGGACAGCCCCCGAGAACAGTTCACCCGCCTTCACATAGCTCGCGGTCGACGGTTCGCTGCCCCGTCCGAACTTTGAGAACGAGGCAACCTTGATCGTCGTGGAGCGTGTGACATTGATCGGCCTCGTGTACATCGGGCTGTTCGATGTCGGCACTGTCCCGTCGAGCGTGTACCGGAGGTTCTGCCCCGGCCGGACGCTCAAAGAGAGGTTGATCGTCGCGGTGTCCCGGAACATCGTGAAGCTGCTGGTCAAGACAGGGGCCGGGAACTGGTACTCGATCCCCAACAGGTCGTACCTTTCTTCCAGAGCCTTAAGCCGGGCTGTGAAGTCGGCGAAGTTCCTGGCAGATTTGGGCGACCACAAGACCTCCGCCAGGGCCGCGCCGCGTGGCTGGGACATCCATTGCACACGTGAATACGTCTCCATCCACTCGGTCCAGACGTTCCCCTGCGCTCCAAGGACGTGCTTGGCCTGCTCTGCCGTCAACGAAGCCGGGACCGGTTCGTAGGCGTACACCTTCTCCAGCGGGGTCATCGAGTAGGCAAAGTCGAAGTAGCAGTGCGAGGTCGGCGACATGACCACGTTGTGGCCAGCCTGCGCCGCCTTGATGCCCCCTTCTTCTCCGCGCCAGCTCATCACGGTCGCGTTCGGCGCGAGCCCACCGTCTAGGATCTCGTCCCAGCCGATCAGCGTCCTCCCCTTCGAGTTCAGGTGCTTCTCGATCCGCCGGACAAAGTAGCTTTGGAGTTCGGCGAGCCCGTCCAGCCGCTCGGTCACCATCCTCTGCCGACAGTGCGAGCACTTGCCCCAAACCCTCCGGTCCACCTCGTCGCCCCCAATGTGGATGACCTTGGACGGGAAAAGCTGCATCACCTCGGCCAGTACGTTCTCGATGAACTTGAACGTCTCCTCCTTGCCCGCACAAAAGACGTTTGTGTACTTGGCGTGCCACTCCGGCAACACCGCGTTGACCGCCGCGTCGTCGCAACCGACCTCCCGGTACGCCCATAGCGCCGGCAGGGCGTGCCCCGGCATCTCGATCTCCGGCACGACCGTCACAGCCCGGTCCGAGGCGTACTTGACGATCTCTTTGATGTCCTGCTGGGTGTAAAAGCCGCCATAGACCTGCCCTGTCCCGTCGTTCGGTGTGAAGTACAGATCGGCCATGTTCCAGTCCGACCCGTCGCCGGTGCGCCAAGCCCCCACCCTGGTCAGGTCAGGGTACTTCTTGATCTCGATCCGCCACCCGCCGTCGTCCACCAGGTGCCAGTGAAAGACGTTCATCTTGTTGAGGGCAAGTGTGTCGATGTACTGTTTGATCTGGTCCTTGGAAAAAAAGTGCCGCGAAACGTCTAGGTGCATCCCCCGCCACTTGAACCGTGGATAGTCCTCGATGTCCAGGCCAGGAACGTCCCACTTGGCTCCGACCTGTGTGCTGGACTCACCCTGCGGCGGCAGCATCTGGCGGAGCGACTGCATCCCGTAAAAAACCCCCTTCGCAGAAAACCCTCGGACGCTCACGTACCCCGTCCGAACGTTGACGCGGTAACCCTCCTCCCCGACGAACTTCAACTCCGGCTTGGTGACGAACTCGATGTACTCGCGCACAGGCTTGGTCGTGCTCACCCTCAACGGAAAGCCTGTGGACTGCCGGAACTGGGCGGCGAACATCTCTGCCACCGGGCGAGACGCCTCGTCGCAAACGACCACCGTTGACGGCAACAGTGAGAACACCCCCGGCTTTGGGACGACAGAGACCGGTTTTGGCACGATCGACGGCAGCGGCCCGGGCGTGGCCAAGGTCAAAAAAGCAATCGCCGACAGCATCAAGCAGATTCTACCGAAGCGCTTTTACCGATCCACGTGATGCTTGCAGTTGCGCATAATCTGACCGATGCGCTCCATCTGCACTGCCCTTGCGATCGGCATCTTCGCCCCGGCCTTCGCCGACGTCGCACTGCCCAATGTGTTCTCCGACCACATGGTCCTCCAGCAATCGTCCAAAGTCGCCGTGTTCGGCACCGCCGACCCTGGAGAGCAGGTCACGGCCGTCGGCTCCTGGGGCAAGTCGTCGTCCACGACAACGGGCAAGGACGGTCGTTGGAGCCTCAGGCTCCAGACCCCGGGCCCAGGCGGACCGTTCTGGCTCAAGGTCAGGGGTAAGAACTCCGTCGTGTTCCGCGACGTCCTGTCCGGGGAGGTCTGGGTCTGCTCTGGACAGTCGAACATGTGGTGGCCGCTCGGCCCGAGGCAAGGGATGACGGCCGTCCTCGGCGGCGCGGAAGAGGTTCTGGCTTCTGCCAACCCCAAGATCAGGCTCCTCAACGTTCCACTCCAGCACTCGCTCACCCCCAAAATGGACATGGCGGCCAAATGGGCGGTCTGCAGCCCGCAGTCCAGCCAAGACTTCTCCGCCATCGGCTACTTCTTCGGCAAGCAGCTTCACGCCAAGCTCGGGGTTCCGATCGGACTGATCCAGTCTGCCTATGGAGGAACCCCGGTGGAGCAGTGGTTCCGCCCCAAGGCCCTCTTCGCCGTCCCCGGCGTCACGAGCCTGGAAGCACGGATGGCCACCCAAGAACACTACGACAAGGCCGTCAACAGTGTCCTTCTCGGTATTGCTAATGGCAGCCGGTTTGCCGAGCCCGGGAGCCAGCTGACCGGCTTCGATCCCGCCTCCCCCGAGACAGACGCCGAGTTCTGGAAGGACTTCGACGGCGTCAGCGCCTACGTCGCCACGTTTGAACTGACCGCCGACCAGGCAGCGGCGAAAGCCACGCTCGAACTCGGCGCGGTCGACGACTGGGACCTGACCCTGGTGAACGGCGCAATCGTCGGCCGGACGCGCGACCACTCGGTCCAGCGCTCGTACAGTGTTCCTGCTGGGACACTCAAGGCAGGATCAAACCGCCTTGGTGTCATCGTTGTTGACACTGGCGGCGCAGCAGGCTTTCAAGACTGGAGCAAGGTAAGACTGAGCGTCGCGGGCACGACCGTCTCTATGTCCAACTGGCAACGTAAGAGGCTGTCTGGCACCGCCCCCCTGTCCGCGATCCCCGGCGGCCCGAATCTCAGTCATTCGACCCTATGGAACGCAATGGTCAACCCCCTCGTGCCCTACAGTATCCGTGGCGCGATCTGGTACCAGGGCGAGTCCAACTGCGGCCGGGCGGAGCAGTACTACAACACCTTCCCTGCGATGATCAAGGACTGGCGAGACGCTTGGGGCCAGGGCGACTTCCCCTTCTACTTTGTCCAAATCGCCCCGTTCGCCTATGGGACTTCCCTATCGCCCGAACTCCGCGACGCCCAGCTGAACACCCTCAAGACCGTCGGGAAGACTGGAATGGTCGTCGTCAGCGACCTGGTCGACAACCTGCGCGACATCCACCCGGCCGAAAAGCGCACCGTCGGGGACCGCCTGGCTGCCTGGGCACTCACCGACACATACCGGCGTCAAGGCTTCCCTCCCAGCGGGCCGATCTACGACGGCTTCCGGATCGAAGGCAACAAGGTCCGCATCAGGTTCGACTACGCACAAGGCGGGCTGAGGTCCAAGCCAGGTTCAACGGTCGATCTCACGATCGCCGGGGAGGACCGCAAGTTTGTCCCCGCGCGGTACGAGATCGACGGTGAGGGCCTCGTCGTCTGGGCAGACGGCGTGGCAAACCCCAAGGCTGTCCGTTTCGGTTGGACAGACACGTCGCTCGCGAGCCTGCTGAACGTCCAAGGACTGCCTGCCTCCCCGTTCCGGACAGACAATTGGCCGCTCCTATCGGCTGGTAACTCCTGGTGAACCCGCTCAGTACTGCGTGAGCTTGTAAGGCGCCCGGTAGACGCGCGAGTATGCGTCTGTCTTCTTGCCAGCCGTGCCCACAATGTCCATCGCCGGTTTGCTCCACCGGACCGTCTCGCCTGAAAAGAGCGAAGCATTGACCAGGTGGCACACGATCGTCGTCTGGGCGACAGAAGCAAGGTCGGCCCGCGGCTTCTGGCGCGATTTCGCGCAGTCAAGGAACTCCCTCCAGTGCGAAGAAGGCACCGGGTCGGACGCTTCCTTCGGGATCTCCTTTCCATCCGGGTCCAAGATGATCCATCCGCCACGCCAGACCCGCAACGTCCGGCCGTCCGCGGAAACGAACTCCGTCCCGTGTCCCGGCTTGCCCGGGTGGTCCCGCAAGACCGACCACGACATCACAAAGTCAGGGTCAGAAAAGCCCAAAAGGGCCTCGATCGTGTCCGGAGCGTCCCTGTCGTCGTCGGAGATGGCCCACCGGCCCCCGCTCGCGCTGATCGTGTGCGGCATCACAAGGTCCTGCCCCTTGCTCATGCCCAAAAGTGCGATGTCCATCATATGGACGCCCCAGTCTGTGGTGAGCCCTCCACCCGTGTTGAGCACCCATCGCCAGTTCCAATGGACCTTGTTGTCCTGGTACGGGACCATCTTCGCCGGGCCGATCCAAGCGTCGTAGTCAAGGTTCAGCGGCGGATCGGTCGCCGTCCGTTTGCCGATCTTCGTCCCGTCGGCGATCCACGCCCTGCAATGGACGATCTTGCCAAGCTTCCCGGCCCGGATGTAGGCGATCGCGTCGGTGAACTCTTTGCCGCTCCTCTGCCATGTGCCCACTTGCACCACCCTGCCAAACCTCTTCTGGGCCGCGACCATCGCCTTGGCCTCCACGATGTTGTGGCTGATCGGCTTTTCGCAGTAGATGTCCTTGCCCGCCTCGCAGCTGTGGACGAGGTTCAATGCGTGCCAGTGGTCCGGTGTCCCGATGATGATGGCGTCAATGTCTTTGCGCTCCAGCATCTGGCGGTAGTCCCTGTAAACCTCCGGACGCACGC
>CAZGER010000126.1:0-626 GCA_964524565.1 uncultured Chthonomonas sp.
CCGGTGTGCCCGCCCGCATTGCCGTCATCGGGATGGGCCGCCTCGGCGGTGGCGTGGCCTGCTTCTTCGGCAGAGGCACTCCCGCTGGCAACAAGGGATCCGGCGTGGTTGAAAAGCTCGAACATGGGCTACTGTGAAGGTCGACGGCAGACGCTCCAAACGACCGCGCCGGAGTATACCAATACGATCCAGGCGGCAAAGGATGCCGGTCCCGGGGGGCTTATCCTGTTCGCGAGGACAGCGGCAAAACCGATGGCTGGAACCTTCAAAAGAAAGGCCATCACGGACATCACCGCACCAGATTTTTCCCGCTTTGCGTCCTGGGACGTCCGGCTCATTGCCCTTCCCAGAAGGGCCCACCCGCCGAGCAAGACAGAACCAGTGACCAGGGCCAGAGCAGCGCCCAACATGCCGGCGACCCCGCCGGTCTGCCAGGTCGCCACCGCTGCCAGCAGCGCGAAGACTGCGTACGTCCGGGCATCGCCCAAGAGCTTTCTGGTCATTTCGCGCGGCTTGAGCTCACCAAGACCCAGACAAAGCCCAAAACAGCCCCGAGCCCGCCCAGGATCAGCTGCCATTTGGGTTCCGATGGGCCATCGATGAGCTTTCCGACAAAGTACAGGACG
>CAZGER010000126.1:636-6246 GCA_964524565.1 uncultured Chthonomonas sp.
CAGGTCGATTGGTGTGCCGATGAAACCGTATGCGATCGTCATCCCCTGGCCAAGGCCCTTGGCCGCCCCGCCCCCGACGGTTCCCGACTCGCCCGCTTTGACTTTCGTCGCCCTCTGTTTGGCCCCGCCCGCGACCGCCCGGTCGTGGAAGTCGTTCAAGCGGGCTTCCAGTTCGGCGTCGGTCTCTTGCGCCTTCCGCGCGGCCGCTGCAGTGATCTCCGCCAAGGGATCCTTCGGTTCGCCTGCCTGGCCCGTTTCGTCGTCCATTGGCCAGATGATGGCGCAAACCAAAGGCTCCCTACGCAAAAAGAGCCAGGGCATTCGCGCCCTGGCTCTGCGTCGACCAAGCTCCTCTCTTACTTGATCTGGCGCCAGTTGGAAAGACTGTCCGCCCTGACCGGCTCCAGATAGAGGCTCGTGTCGCCGCTTCCGCCGGGAGTGGTGATCGAAGTCGCTTCTCGGATGTAGTGGATCGTGAAGAGACCCCCGTTCGCTGGGACGATGTTCACATTGCCCAGGGACCCGTACTCGATCTCCGGGTTGTTCGGGCTCTCGCACTCCTCAACCGTCGGGTCGCCGCCAGCGGTGAGGATGCCGTTCATCTCCAATGTCCCGGTGACGTTGATCGATCCCTTTGCGGCGTAGACGGTCCCGTACCTGGCATTGACGCCGCTGCTGATGTTGATCGCGTCCGGCGACTTGGCAAGGCTCACCATCTTGGAGTTCGAGTACACGTCGATCATCTCGTCGTAGATGCTTCCCTGCTGGCGCAGGTCGTACACCGAAGTCGGGGTGTCTGTGTACTTTCCGACGATGACGAGCGTGCAGCCGAGGTTGAGGATGCTGCCCTGATTGAGGACGTCGGCCGAAACATAGACAACGTTCTCGGCGGGGTTTTGCGAGGTCGGGTTCAGGATGACCGTGTCACTTGGTCCGATCGTCAGGCTGCCGCCGATCTTCGTCGGAGCGTTGATGGTCGTGAGGCCAGACTTCTTGTCGATCCCGAAATTCTTGACCGTGGCGTTGCCAGGGACAACGGTCGTTGTCTTGTTCGTCAAAAGCATCGTCTGGGTGACCTCGTTGGCCGACACCGCATAGGGCGACGCCTTCTTCTGCCACGGCCCGGCAGACTTGTAGTTCTTGGTCCCGTTCGGGTTCCCCAGGCCGCCAGCACCGGTCGTCAGATTAACGTAGTCCGGGGTCGGCTTGGAAGCGACGAGCAGGTGCCCGTCCACATCGATGAGGTCCGGCGCCGTGACGGAGTTCTTGGAGAGCGAATAGGTCTCCCACGTGATCCCGCGGTTGCCGAGGATCGACGCCTCCTTGTCCTGCGCGTTCACATCGTAGGTGCGGATCCCCTTGTCCGTGACCATCGAGACCTTGCCGTTGGCGTTGACAGCGGCAGGAAACTCGTTGTAGGTCGTCGACGCCGTATAGCCGTCGTCGGCTGAAAGCACACGCCTGATCTTGAAAGATGCCCGAACGACGGACTCCGTTCCGATCGGCGCCTTGCCCCTGCCTTCGACCTCGATCGAATAGGTGTACTGGACGCTCGTTCCGGCAAAACCCGGGGCCGGTGCGATGCGGTCGGTGTTGACCGCAGTGACCTTGGCCGTGTACGAACCCTGGTCAGCAGACTTGCCAAAGAACGACGTGCTCAAGATCGCCGCCGGAAGTGCCTTGGAGGACATCTTGTTCTGCACCACGTCACGGCAGATCCGGTCGTAAATCAGGTTGACGCCGCTCTCGGCCAGGTTCGTGGCCTGGGCCTTGTGGGCACCGCGGAACGCCATCGAATCGCGGGTGGTCGTCACGCCGACGGCGGCGACCGTCACGACCCCGACGATGGTGAAGAACACCAGCGTCATCGGCAGGGTCGATCCAAGTTTGAGTCTAGAGTTTCTCATTCGGTTCTCCATCTTTTACTGGGCGTTGCGAAGGCTGGCCTGTGCCTTCATTTCGATGATCCTGTCTGCATCTGCCTTGGCCAGGCTCGCAGGGATCATCTGCTGGATGACCACATCGACGAGGTTTGTCTTGGTCACCTTGGTCACGGGATCGGCCGTGGACAGGTTGAAACTGTAGAGCACATCGAGCTTGTCGGTCGCGATCGAGCCGGGCACGTTGACCAAGGTTCCGGTGATGTCCAAAGAGACGCCGACCTTCGCTAGGGAGACGAGGCCCGTCACCAGGTCCGATTGGTCAAGCGAAAGCCCGAGCCGTGCAAGCGAGGCGCCGTGGATCTCGATGTCTGTCCCTGAAGGCGCAGAGAACGTGACCCTGCCAGGGAGCGGGAACACACCGCTCGACCAGTCGATCGTCTCCGCCCGGTGGAGCGCAAAGTTGAGCTTGCCGACGCAGGGCATCGCGACTGGTCTGAAACTTGGTACGGCAGCGGTGCCGTTCGTGATCCGGCATGTGATCCTCTTAAGGACGGTCGTCCCGTATTCCTTCACGTTTGGCGACGGGGTCACCGTGTAGATGGTCACGTCATAGGCGTTGGGCATCACGTTGCCCACGAGGTCGGTGGCCTTTTTACGGAGGATGAGCGTCCCTGAAGAGTCATATGAGTACGTCTTGTCCAGGGTCACTTCCGACAGGACCGCATCGGCCTGGCGCACGTCGTTCATCAATTGGTCGAACGCCACGCGGCCGTTGCTCGTCTGTTGCGAGGTGCTGACAGCACCCTTTGTGAGCTTGGCACTGGTGACCATCACGTTGCAGGTGATGACGGCGACCAAGGACATGACTCCAGCGGAAACGGAGAGCTCCGCGACTGTGAATCCTCTGTTCTTTTTGCGTTGAATCTTCATGGTTGGGTGCTCCCTGTGCCTATTTGAACAGGCTTCCGCCGCTCGGGGCGCTGGCTGCGGTCGTCGTCGTCGTCATGCCGCCTGGTGAGAACAGGCTGGTGGCGGGATCGGTCGTGGTGGACGGCGAGGTTGTCGTGGTGATCGAACCCGCTGTGACAGAACCGGGCTTGGTGACCGCGCCAGCCAGGGTGACGGTCGACCACGGGCCGGGCTGCGATTCGGGCGTGGAGGCGTTGCGCCACTTGATCTGGACACTGACGACCTTCACCGACCCGTTGAGGTTCGAGACCGTGTAGACGCCTTGCATCTCGTACTTCTTGTTGTGCTGTCCGGGCATCGAGGCGACGACTTCCTTCGGGATCTTGAAGGGCGCGTCGGTGCAGATGCGCATGTTGTCAAAGTCCTTGGACTTGATGACCTCCATGCGGTCGTTGGCCACCTGGTAGGCAGCCCCGCGCAGCTGGCCTTGGAGCCCGACCTTTTGCGAGAAGACGGCCATGCCGCAAAAGACCAGCACACCGACAAGCGTGATGTACATGCTGAACGCAGTCTCAAGGATCGTGAATCCACGCTGCTTTCTAGGCTTACTGACAGGAATGGCACGGGCCATGGTTTGGATTCTCGGGCCAGAGGTGCGGGCGGGTCACAGAAATATTTGCCAGGTTGGGATTATCTGGCAGGATCACCTGGTACGGGCGTCCTATCCTTGCTTGAGTAAACTCGCTGATCCCCCATGGCCAAGCGCTACTACGTCACAACGCCGATCTACTATGTGAACTCTGTTCCACATGTGGGGCACGCACTCACCATGCTCGCGTGCGACATCTGTAAGCGTTACCAGGTGATGCGCGGCCACGAGGCCTACTTTCTCACCGGAACGGACGAGAACGGCCTGAAGGTCTACGAGGCGGCCCAGCAGGCAGGCGAGGACGCGATGGACTTCGTCGACAGGATCAGCCAGACCTTCAAGGGCTGCGCCGACAGCCTGTCGATCGACTACGACGTCTTCTTCCGCACGACCTCGCCGGAGCACAGGCGCGCAGCTCAAAAGCTGTTCGAGGTCATCCGGGACAACGGCCACATCTACCTGGACAAGTACGAAGGCTGGTACGACGTCTCGGCCGAGACCTTCGTCAAAGAGGCCGAGGTCGTGGACGGCCTGAGCCCCGACGGCAACCCCGTCCGGTGGGTCGAGGAGGAGAACTGGTTCTTTAGGCTCTCAGCGTTCGGGGACCGGCTCCTGGAGAAGATCGAGTCGGAACCGGACTGGCTGCTTCCGTCGGTCCGGCGGAACGAGGTGGTCTCGTTCATCAAGCAGGGCCTT
Organism: uncultured Chthonomonas sp.; assembly: GCA_964524565.1. GTDB lineage: Bacteria > Armatimonadota > Fimbriimonadia > Fimbriimonadales > Fimbriimonadaceae > UphvI-Ar2. Next base: position 4,774 of record CAZGER010000126.1, read on the forward strand.
CGCGATATCTGCATCACCAGGGCCAACCCAGGCTGGGGGATTCCTGTGCCGGGCGACGATTCAAAGGTGATCTACGTCTGGTTCGACGCCCTCATCAACTACCTGGCCGCCACCGGTTGGCCAGAGGAAGGCTGGGAGGAACTCTGGCCCGCCGACGTCCATTGGATGGCCAAAGAGATCTTCACGCGGTTCCACGCCACCCTGTGGCCCGCGATGCTGATGGCCGCCGAGCTCCCCCTGCCCAAAAAGGTGATCGCCCACGGGTGGTTCGTGTTTGGCCAGACAAAGATGAGCAAGTCCAAGGGCAACGTGATCGCCCCGGACGAGCTTCTGGCGTTCTACCGCGACACAGCCGGCTGCTCGCCAGAACTCGCTCAAGACGTCGTCCGGTTCAGCCTAGCCCGCTCTCTGCCATATGAGGGCGACACGAACTACACCCGGGAGGAAGTCATCCGGATCTACAACTCGGACCTCGCCAACGACATCGGCAACGCCCTCAACCGGAGCCTGAGCATGGCCCACAAGTTCATGGAGGGGACTGTCCCCGACGGCCCCACCGACCCAGAGGCTGTCCAAGCCGTGCTGACAGCCAGGCACGGGGTCGAAAAGGCGATGGAAGAACTCCGCCTGGACGATGCCGTCGCGGCTGCCATCGGCGCGGTGGCGTGGCTGAACAAGTACGTGGACGACAAAGCGCCGTGGGCACTCGCCAAAAACGACGACCCTTCCTTACCCCAGGTACTGCGCTCGATGCTGTTCGTGGTGCGCAATTCAGAGGGCCTGCTCCGTCCGGTCATCCCCCACGCCTCCGACGCGATCGCGGGCCAGCTGGGCCTACCGCCTCTCACCAAATGGGACGAGATCGGCACTGAGGCGACCCTGCCAGCAGCGACAAAGCTCGGCCAGCCAGCTCCGATGTTCCCAAGGCTGGAAAAGAACGTTCTTGCAGAATTGGAGAAAGCAATGAGTGAGACCAACGAGAAAGCTCCGGAGCCACAGCCCAAAGTCGAGAAAGAAAAGCCTGCGCCGCCTTCGCAGATCGAGTTCGGCGACTTCATGAAGCTCGACCTGCGCGTGGCGCGGATTATCGAGGCCGAACCGCTGGAAGGGAGCGAGAAACTGACCAAGCTCCAAGTGAAGATCGGTGACGAGACCCGCCAGATCCTGGCCGGGATCAAGAAGAAGTACGCACCGGAGGACCTGATCGGGCGGCAGATCGTGGTCGTCGCGAACCTCAAGCCCGCCAAACTGATGGGCCAGGTGAGCCAAGGGATGCTGCTGGCAGCCGACGATGAGGACGGCTCGCCGATCCTGTTGCAGCCCGACTCAGAAGCCCCGGAAGGGACCAGCGTCCACTAAACCTACAGCTTTGGCGTGACCTTCTTCGACCTGACGTGCTTCCTGACAGCCCAGGTCGATCCCAGTGCCGCTGCGACAGCAAGGGCCAAGACCAGTTGGTTTGGCCTTGCTGGA
>CAZGER010000127.1:0-449 GCA_964524565.1 uncultured Chthonomonas sp.
ATGCACCGTCGAAGGCGTTGGCGTTCGTGATCCTCGGCCTGATCTTCAACATCAGCAACTACCGGGAGCTCAAGGCTGCCAACACCGCCTACCCGTTTTATGCATCGGTCAACTGGCCGGTCGTGTTGGGCAGCACCGCATCCCGCGAGGCGTTCATGGCGATGGTTCCCGAGCCTGGGCTCGGCAAGGTCGTCGCGAGCTTTGACGTCCGGGAGTACGGTGTCGACGGTGGCGTGGCGTTCGAGAACCGCGTGCCCTCCAGCAACCCTGGGGTCGGCCCCGGGATCGCCACCGGCCCGGCCGTGACCCCTGCCAACCCGGTCTACGCCGCGGCGCCGGGATGGTCGAACTACACCAACATCAACGAGCGGTTTGCCCGTATGTACAACGAATGGGACGCCCTGTGGCCGGTGGGGAGCAACATGAAGGCGATGATTCTCAGATCTGGT
>CAZGER010000127.1:459-6241 GCA_964524565.1 uncultured Chthonomonas sp.
TCGACTTGCGGTTGACCCCGCAGACAGGCCCTTCCGCCCAGCCCAGCCCCCTTTCTCCTGGCCTGATGCCGAGGATCTCGATCGTTCCTGGAAGCGAAGAGGTCTACGGGCCGGACCAGAGCCCTGGCGAGAACTACGGTCGGCTTGTCCGGTACACGCGGGTCCCCAACATGGACTCTGTGCCTGTCGGCCCCAACCAGTACAAGGTCAACTACACGGACATGGCCGAGCCCGATTGGGCGACGGTCGGACTCCCTGGCGCGAACTACGACAAGTCATCGTTCACCCCGGGCAACTTCCTCTCTGAGGTCATGCAGGCCAGGTACCGGGCCGGGTACGTCGAACTGAACTCTCGGTACGGCGAACCGATCCCGGCTGGGAACATCTTCGTGACTTACCGCTTCCAATTTACTGAGCCGAAAGACGTCGTCGCCGTCGATTACGACACCAGCGAGCTGATGGAGGTCGTGCTCACGATCAGGAACTATCCGCAAACCACTCTGCCGACGCCGCAGATGGTGACAGTAAGGGGCACTGCAGCAGTCCGGAACCGGATCCGCTAATGCCAGGAAAGAACATGCAGACTACATTGAGCAACAGGAACAGACGTCTCGACTCGGGGCAGACCCTTGTCATTGCGTTGCTGATCGTCGGCGTGCTGCTGATCTTGGGAATCGCCTTCACTGCCATCATCAACCAGAACATCTCCGCGACCGGAAGGTCGGCCAAACGGACGGTCGCGAACGATCTGGCAGAGGCTGGATCCAAGTACGCCCACAGCCAGTTGCTTTCTGCCGCGCTTGGGGCCGACTGGCGCCCGCAAGCGACCCCTGTGGCTTTCGATGTTGCTGGGTTCACCAAAGACCCCGACGCCCTGTACCTGCGTCCTGCGACGGGCTTCCAGGTGGAGCCTGACCCGGCCGGTCGGCCCGGATACTTTGTCACCGACCTCGGTGGCCCGGACTACCTTGGCCCGTACTCTCGTATCGGCTTCACCAAAGGTAGGGCCCTGATCCGGGTCCGGTACTCGCCTTCCGCCTATGACTCCTATGGGATCTCGACCGGCACCTTGCGCGAACCAGGCGCCGCCAGGGGATTCATCGTGATCGAGTCTGTCGGCCGCTCTGGGCCGCTGGACAACACCGGGCGAATCGACCCGAGCGAACTGCTTGCGCGGTCGGTCCAGGTCGCGCTTTTTGCCGACCAGAACGCCACGCGCGCCGGGCTCGGCGTCCTCAAAAGCGTCGATTCCAACATCTCCAACAGCAGGAAGCTGATCGCTTTCGCCTCGATCGGGATCGTCGAGACGGCCAGGTACGTGACGAACCTGAACAACGTGAGCCGGCCCGCCGAGCTCGGCATGCCGTCCCTTCCCGCCGCGCCGACCTCGTGGCAGGACACTGCGTCCCTGGGTGTCGGTTACGAGGGGCAGATCCCGACGGTCGTCAACCAGTGGGGCCAGAACCCTTCTGGGGCCGCGAGCGTCCCTGTCGACAACTCCAAGTGGGACCAGTTGCCTGGCCTTGGCAGCCTTTGGGTCAACGGAGAACTCAAGCTCTACGGACAAAACGACGTCTTCTGCAACACCGAGCTTGGCGAAGGCTGGTTCGTGACGCGGGGGATCAAGCCCGCCAACACTTCCACCGGCGCGCTGCTCAGCCTGTTCGAGCTCGACCCGGCCGGGGCCAACTGGGTGGCGTGGGCCAACCCTGCCAAGCCGTACAACTCGCCGGTGAACCTGGGGAGCGGCCAACTCGATAGCTCGAACCCGAACTTTCTTTCCATCGGTTCTGTGCTCCGGGACGGCAACAGCGCGGTCGACGAACTGGGCTACACAAGGGCGGCCAAGACCAAGGAAGCACCTTCTATCACGGCCACAAACCCGCAATCGGGGCTGAACCGATACCGCGAGCTGAGCCAGCGCTCCGGCGCGATCTCCGCCTCCGGCGAACTGCTGGGAGCCTACGGCTACGGTGAGGGCGTCTATGTCAACTCGGCTGAGCGAGGCAACAGGACGACCGCCGAACAGCGGACGACCCTGGATCCGAGCAAGAGCCTTCCGAACGACTGGGGCAACCCGAACAACGTCGGGAGCCGTGGCTGGCAGGGCCAGTTCTACATTCCGATGGCCGCCGCCGTCCAGTTCCTTCCCGACGGGTTCGTCGTGACCAGGGACTCGCGGAGCGGCGAGCGTTTTTGGCGCGACCCTGCGACCGGGGCGAGCACGGGCAACGCCTCCTGCCGCTTCTGGATCAGGACGGTCGGCGGTGTCACCTACATCGTCAACAGCATCCTCAACCCGGCGTTCGACCCCCTGACGGGGAACTTTGCCGCCGCTGGCCAAGAGTTCAACGGTGTCTTGCTGTTCGAGGGCGACGTTCGCGTTCGCGGCGTCATCCCGACCGACCAACAGGTCTCGGTCGTCAGCCTGGGCACGATCTACATCGATGGGAGCGTCGTGAAGGGCGTTTTCGACCCTTGGTCCGGCACCACCCTGACCAGGCCGAGCAAGTCGCTCCTGGCGCTGATGGCCAAGGACCATGTGGCGCTCAACACCACGATGTTCTTCGCCCCGGCGCTGGGGCAGTCCCCGCGGCCCAAGAGCGGTGACCCCCTGCCGAACACGCCGAACCCGATCGAGCTTGACCAGGCCGAATCGCCGGACATCACGATGACCGCGCAGTTCCTGCTCAACCCGACCGGGAACAACCCCCAGCTTTGGACCTCGTTCGCCGAGCAGTACGTGCCGGCGATGGGCCTGGGAGCCCCTGGCCCGATCAGTTCGTCCCTGCTCCTCACCTCGTCGGCCGACGACAATGGTCCGGCGTTTGTGAGCATGGACGTCTCGACCGGCACATTCAACGACGGAACGCCGAGTTCGACAGTGTTCGGTTTCCCGGCTGGCGTCACGTTCGGCCTTGGGGCGTTCACTTCGTATGTCGTCACCAACGCCGCGGCGCCGTTCTTCGGCGGGACGAACATCCCTGTCTACGGTCTGGGCGACCCTGCCGTCAACTCCTATCCCAAGTTCGAGACAGTGGCTGCGTCCGTGTTCAACTCGGCCAACGCAGGGTTCTGGAACGGCTACTCCGCCGTTAGCCGCAAACTCACGGCCACGAACACGAACCCTGAAGGCCAGTACGAACTGAGTGTGCAGGACCCGACGTTCTTCAGGCTCAGGCTGACATCGGTCGGCACAACCGCGTCCAAGAACTTCCTGGCCGCCAAGGTCGCCGTCGCCCCGTTCGACGTCCGGATCGAGGCTGTGATCTACGCCCAGAACGGATCGTTCTACGTGATTCCTGGCAACTGGTTCAACATGAACTCTGACGACACCAGGCTTGCTTTCGAGACGAACTACACACCTGGGGACATTACTGACGACCTGGACACGACTGCGATGGACTACAACCCGGCGCAGACGATGCTCCTGGGCGGCAACAACGTCAGCCGTCTGACCGTTGCCCAGCAGCGGCGGTTCGACCGCTACGGCAACACACCGGAAGTCCCGTTCTACCAAGAGCCCTTGGACGTGAGGATCTCGATCGTCGGCGCACTTTCTGAGAACATGCCCCCGCCGATGAGCGTGCAGGCCGAGTGGTTGAAAAAGTGGGGATGGATCCCACAGCGGCTCGGTGGTTCCGGGAAGGTGATCCCTGCCCAGCACTTGCCCACCGGTCTGGCGATCGGTACACGCGGTGACGTGGTTCCCAACCTGACCGTGGTTTACGACCCAGTTTTAGCGACGGCCGCCGTGCCGTCAACCGCCGCCGTGAACTCGCCGCTCGAAGCGGTCCGGACGGACGCGGACGGGAACATCCTTCCACCGGCACCACGACTGCCGGTCAGCCCGACACTTGCTTATTTTGGAGACGCAACACCGTGAGACAATTCCGATTCTTAGTCCTAGCCTTGGCTAGCGCCTGCGCGATCATCGCGCAGGCTCAGCCTGTCTCTTACGCGAGCAAATCCAGGACGGTGAACGCCGGGGTCTTGTTGATCGCAAGCCAGAACTACGGCAACCCTGTGCCTCACATTTGGCACCATCTGAACCAGGACGACGTGATCAAGCCGGCGGAGTGGTCGTTCGACTGCCCGCTCAGCCAAACCAGGCTCACGGACTCTGCCTTCGCCCGCTGGAACCCCCTTGGCGCGCCTCCTGTCGGCACACGGATCGGCAAAGCGGACGCTCCTTATTGGGAAGTCGCCCTGAACTCTGTTTCGGACGCCCAGCTCTCTCAGTTCGACATTCTGTCGTTGAGTATCGTCGGCAGCGGCGAGCTGAACGCCTCCGAGCGTGAGAGACTCCGCCGGTTCGTCGACGGTGGCGGCATCCTGTGGATCGATATCGACGCCACGGCCGGACTGCCGGTCTTGGATCCGGCGAACTCCCTGCCAGCCCCGTTTGCGGTCCAGATCGACGGTTCCGGTCAGGTGGCGAACGTCTTCCACCCCGCCCTTCGGTATCCCAATGTGCTTGGGCTGAACGATGTTGCCGCGATGACCTTCCCCGGTGTCAACTACTCGACCCGCCTGGTCAACGCCGGTGACCTTGGTTCGCTCACGACGGCCCTTGGCCGTGTCATCAGCGACACGAACCTGACCGATGTCGTCGCCCAGTCGGTGGGCGGCGGTCGCACGATCACGGTCGGACGGTTTGGCGACGGGTTCGCTGTCGTCACGTCACGGGGCATCCACAAGACGATCAACCGTGGGGTCTTCCAGGTTTATCCGGTCGTTTACGACAACGACAACAGCAATTTCACCAGCAGCAAGCTGCGGGTCGACACGGCGTACTTCGCCGCTGCCAAGTTCAGCACCAACATCCTTTCCCTTGCGACCTCGTACTCCACCGCCGGACTGGGTGCGCGCAAATCGAGCGCGGCCTCGGCTGAGGCTGGAGCCCCGGCGATCCGCCGGTGGGTCGGCCCGAGCACTGGCTCGAGCGCAGCACCGGTGCTGTTCGGTGGCAGGGTCGTCGCCGTCCACGGCAACCAGGTCGTCGTTTACGACGCCAAGGCAAACCGTGACCTGGACCGGGACCTGGACGCCAACCCGGACGACGGCGCACCGGACCCTGTCGGCCAGCCAATGGACATCATTTGGACGAGCGCCCCCCTTGGGGCATCGCTGAGCGGCGCGAGCGTCGTTGAGGTCCCTGGCGCACCGTTCGTCGAACAGGTGTGGGTCGTCGATGAGTCCAGCAACGTCTATGGGTTCAACCTTTCGTCTTCGGGCCTGAACATCGCCCCTGCCGTCACGATCGCTCCCCCCATCAACACCCTGGCCGGCACCAACCCGGGTGCGCCAGCGTTCCACGATGGGATCGGCTACATCTTCGACCGGACTGCGGCGACCTTTGGACGCATTTGGGCGTTCAACCCGCGGACCGGTAGCAAAGACGTCTCGGGAGTGAGCGCGGGCGACTGGTCGCAGGCCGGAATCAACCACCAGCTGCGCCCCGGCCGGATGCCTTTGTCCATCGGGTTGTTCCCGATCGCGGACTCGTCGCTGGGTTCGGACGTCGTCGCAATGGCGACAATGGATCCCGCCGGGATCGGCAACAGTGCCGGTGTCCTGGCGTTTTGGCTCGGCGCCAAGGGTGAGTCCCCGCCGACCGTCACCTGGGGAGGCGGCGCGACCCTGACCTTGCAGACCCGCGCGAGCACAAGGGCTGCGCCGATCGCATTGGGAGGCACCGGCCCGACCGGCTTCAGGGTCACGTTGGTCGATCCGTCCGGTAACCCGGCACCGACCGCGCTGATGCAGACTTACCTGACCG
>CAZGER010000128.1:0-6172 GCA_964524565.1 uncultured Chthonomonas sp.
TGTGTTCGTCGTAATCCCACGCATAGCGCCGCTGCTGGCCACTGGCGCGAAACTAAGAAAGGGCACCCCATACGCCGACGGCGAGCTTCTCGCCGCGACACTGTTCGGTTTCATGCTGACCTCCCACATGACGGACGGCCAGTTCGACGCAAAAACAAAGATCGACGACCTGTTCACGTCGATGTTAGGCTAGATCACGTCGCCTTTTGCGCCTCAGACCTCAGCCAGCACGCGCTCTTGGACCCGCTGGCGTGCTCTTCCAGGGCAGGGTCTTCCTTGCAGTCGTCAAACCGGTACGGACACCGAGGGCCGTAGGGACACCCGGGGGGCAGGTCGCTCAGCAGTGGCGGCTGTCCGCTGATCACGTTGAGCCTCTGCTGACCGACCGTCGGCATCGCCTGAAGGAGCGCTTGGGTGTACGGGTGCTGGGGCCGCCTGAGGACGTTCTCCGTCGTGCCGATCTCCACAACCCGCCCGGCATAGAACACCGCCATGCGGTCCGCCACTGCACCGATCACGCCGATATCGTGGCTGATCAGGACCACCGCCGTCCCGATCTCCGCCTGCATGTCCCCCAGCAGCCGGAGGATCTGGGCCTGAAGCGTGACATCGAGCGCGGTCGTCGGCTCGTCGGCGATCAAAACCTTCGGCCTGGCGGCAAAAGCGATGGCTATGACCACTCTCTGCCTCTGCCCGCCAGACATTTGATGGGGGTACTTGTTCGCCGAGTCCTTGGGCGCCGGAACCCCGACCTTTTCCAGCATTGCGACCGCCTTCTGCCTGGCTGCCTGGCGCGAGTCCCCGTGGTGGAGCCGGTAAACCTCGGCGATCTGCTCGCCGACCCGCATGAGAGGGTTCAGGCTGGTGAAGGGGTCTTGCATGACCAGGGCGATCTCCTGGCCCCGGATGTCCAGCCACTCTTTGGGGGGGATCTGTACCAGGTTCTTGCCCTGCAGCCGGATCTCACCAGACGTGACTGTCCCGCCGGGTGGGAGCATCCCCATGACGGCCAGCCCGGTCATCGACTTGCCGCAACCCGACTCACCGACCACACCGACCGTTTCACCTTTGTCGACAGAGAAACTGACGCCACGAAGGATCTCCGTGCCACGAATCGAGACACAGAGCCGGTCGATCTCCAGTACAGTCATTTCCCTGCGCTCATTATGGTTTAAGTGCAGGTGTATACTATCGCCCATGTCTTCGACTATCCGGGTCGTCATAGCTGACGACGAAGCGCCTTACCGGAACGCCATCCAACGCACCCTGACACTCATGCCCGAGTGCCAGATCCTTGCTGTGTGCAAGGATGGGCAGGAAGCCTTAGTCGCTTGCGTGGGCGATGTTCCTGACGTGCGTCGCCTGTTGAAGAAGGAAAAGGACGTCAAAGTCGTCGTCCTGACGATCAACGAAGAGGACGAGGTTGTCTTTGAGGCGTTCCGCGCTGGCGCCCTCGGATACCTGCTCAAAACCTCAACGCCCCAAGAGGTCATCGAGGCGATCCGCCTGGCCCACAGGGGAGAGGCGAAGATCACTCCAAAGATCGCGACCAAGGTCATCGAGGACTTCCGGCGCGTTAAAGACGACGATGAGACCGACGACACCGAGCTCTACGTCTTGAGCGACCGCGAGACCGAGATCCTGGAACTCATCGCCAAAGGGATGCGCAACAAGGAAATCGCCCAGCACCTGAGCATCGCTGAAAAGACGGTCAAGAACCACGTCAGCAACATCCTCAAGGCGCTCCAGGTGAACAGTCGGACCGAGGCAGCGATGAAGGCTGTTCGGGCCAAGCTGGTTCCGGGCGACTGACCAAACCTTGATTGAGAAGAAAAGCCAGGCCGCTTGCCTGGCCTACCCTCGGTTGTCACCTGCGTGGGGGCTTGTTTTCCATGCTAAAGTCGGCCAGTCCAACGTGCCCTTTTGCGCTGATGAACCTCGCCACGCCGTAGACCCCCTCTTGCTTAGTGAGCCACGCCACTGGCATCAGTCGCATGTCGAACTCGGCGGTCGATCCAGCGAACTGCCCTGTTGCGTGGATGTGCCCGTTCGGCGCGATCGTGCCTGTGAACGTCAGCTTGGTCTGGCCGGCCGTGATTGTCACGGTCGCTTTGCCGGACTCCCATGAGACTTCCAGCTTCCCTTCAACCTCCGGTTCGTCTCGCAGGCTCACCGACGATTCGAGCGTGAGGCTGCCCTTGTTCTCCATTGGCGGCATTTCCTTCACCGTGATCCCGCGGAAAGGGGTCTCCGTGCGGACAAGCAGTTGGTTGGCGGCCTGGTCTGTGTGCTCGCCGCTGGCAAGTGAGGCGTAGCGTTTAAGCAGCGCGGCGTACGCCCAGGTGTCCTGGACCATCCCGACCTCAAAAGCCGAGTTGATTGTCTCCAAGTTGGGTTCCGGCCGGTAAGACTCGGCGAGTCCCGATAAGAGCACGTCCAACACCGTGATATCTGGCGCGCCGAGCAAGTCTTCCACAGGGCGGGGCTCGCCCTCGATGGCATCGGCAAGCTCCAACAAGACCTTGAGCGTCGTCGGAGTCTCGCCGCCCCCGGCTGTGATGTCCTCGATCACGTCCCTGACCTCGTCAACATCTCCCTTGACCAGCTTCAAAGCAAGGAGCCGAAGCAGGGCGTCTGACGCCAGCTGAGAAGACGGATCGATCTTGTCGAGCAACTCGAGGACCTGGTCATCGTCGCCTGCGTTCAGATAGTAGCCAAGGAGCATCCGCTGGTAATCCGGGTGGCGGGCCGTCATTGGGTGTGAGCGTTTGGCTGCCAGGAAGTCCAGCAGGTCGATCCGCACCAGGTGCTGGGCGGCGATGGTGTTCACAAACCAGTAGTCCCCAAGCTCTGGCATCGGATTGTCGGCGAGGTCCTTGAGCATGTGCCTCTGCCAGCCGTCTGCCATCTGGAACTCCCACGCTGCCCAGTCCATCTCGAGCCCAACGACCATGAGGGCGTAAAGCTGTGCCCGGTTGGAAGCCTTGTCCATCCCGGCGGCGAGGAGCTTCTCGCTCATCTCCAGCTTGGCTGTCTTGGTCGCGGCGAGTTGCGCGAACCACGAAGCGGACTGTGCCTTCCACGCGTAGGGGAACTTCTTCTCAACTTCGGCAAACTCACCTGCGTGCTTGTCAAGAGTGGACAAAAGCAGGTGAAGGGCCGTCCACACCCGCTCCGGGCTCTTTGCGATCTCAAGCAGTTTGAGCCCGGCCGCCTCCCAGTTTTCAATCGGGACGGCGTCCAAGAGGGTCGGCCGCTCGATCTCCTCCCACGCATGGGGGTAGGAGGTGCGCTCCATGATCCGCTGGATCATCGCCAGCAGCTGTACAGAGTCTCCGGTCGCTGCCGCGAGGTCGTAGCCGAGCATCTCAACGTACTCCGGGCGCACACCGTCGAACTCAGGAAAGCCAAAACCGTCCAGAGCCTTGACCGGGTCACCGTTGTAAGCCTGTGACAGGAGCGTAAAGTAAGACCGCCTTCCGCTGTTTTCTGGGAACGTCTTGGCCAAGCGATCAAGGACCTTCACGGTGTCTTGCGGGTCCGATTCTGGGTCGCGGACGGTCGCCAGGTAGAGCGTGTAGCCTGCGATAAAGTCCCCGAACTTGGCCAGCATCGCTTCAGCGGCCTTTCGTCGGTCCGCGAACGTGGTCGCGTAGAGGGTCCGGTACAGGTAGGCCGTGTAATGCTCGGGGAACTCGGTGTTGAGCTTTTTGTAAGCTGCCTCTGACTCGACTGTCCGACCAAGGGCTTCAGTCGCGACGGCTTCGATCGCGTATGCGAGGCCGTCTTTGAGCCCAAGACCCGTGTAGAGCCTGGACGCTTGCACTGCGATCTCTGGCTCGGCGGAGACAAGGGCGACGTTCGCCAGAGCGATCAGGTACCGGCCGTAAACCTCTGGCGTGACACCTTCGCCCCGTTCTTGAACCTGGGCGAGGACTGCCGGTGAGACTCCCCCGCGCCCCACAAACGCGCCAAGAAAGATGTCCTGGTTCCGTTGGCACCAGACCGAGGGCACCTGCCGGAACTCGCGGCCCTGCTCTTTGGCCGTCGCAGTTTCGACGTCTTTTTGCACCCTTTCTGCAAGGTTCGACGCCCAAAGCGCTCCCGTCGTCGTGTCTCGGAGGGACTCGTCTTCCATCGCTTTGACAAGAAAGTGGGTGAGGGCGCCGCGCCCTTCTCGGGGCAGCTCGTAGGACCGTCCGCCGGGGGCGCACCCCAGGAGGATGGCGATATTGGCCTCTCTGCCCAGACGGATGAGCTCGTTGCCAAACTGGTTCTGCTCACCGCTCCGACAAGCGTCCGTGACGATCAGCACGTTCTGCACACCGGCCTTCACGATCGATGTCACAACGTCTTGCACCGGTAGACCGTACTTTTCAGCATCCTCGACCTTGGCGTCGGTGGCCATGAGCAGGTCTTTCCCTTTGACCGAGACACCGTGCCCAGAGAAGTAGAACACAAACAGGTCCGACTTTTGGAGCCTCGGATTCGCGAGGATCCGATCAAGTTCTGCCTTGATCTTTGCCGATGTCGGCCGGGCCGTGCTCCCACTGCCGTCTGTCAGGAGAGACACCTGGGCCTGATCGAAGCTGTAGCTTGTCCGCAAAGTCTCAGAGAACGTCTTGGCGTCAGACGCCGCATAGTCCAGGTTTCCGAGGTTGGGGTACTGCCCTGCGCCGATCACGAGCGCCCAGCGGTTGGGTGAGAAGAACGAGGCGGTCTCGACTTGGCCAAGGGCTGTCCCGGCCGTTGCGACAGCAACGGCCAGGACGAGAGTTCTGAACAGGGCTCTCACGACTTCAGTTTCTTCGCGTCGTACGGGGTGACCGTGATGCCGATCACCTTGTCGTCCTTCAAGCACACACCCATCATCAGACCAGGGAAGTAGGTCCAGTCTTCGAGCGTGCCGCACCGGACGAACGGCCTTGTGATCCCGTTGGCAACATTGATGACCTTGTCCAGGTCGGCTTTGGTCATCCCCACCGTCACCTTGTAGCTGTACTGGAGCGACTCGTCCATCGGCTTGATCTCCAGGAAGCTGCCCGGATCGTACGAGGTGACCCGGATCATGCCGTCGTCGTCGCCCAGGACGTTGATCTGCATGTTGTCCCACCGGTACTCGAGCATGTCTGGGTAGTCGTCGCTGAACTTCCAGGCTTTGTCGGCCTTGCCGAACTTGGCCACCGCGTCGGTGACCTTTTCAAAGATGTTGATCTCTTGGTTGCGAACCGAGATCCCGGTGACGCGGCAAAGATAGATCGGGAAGGACGAGACGTTTTTGACTACGAGGCTGTGCTTGTTGCAAAGCTCGGTGTATGCCCGCTTGACCTTGTCGTAGTTCGCGTTTGCCGAAGGCACGTTCTCAAGCCAGGTCTGCAGGACACCCGCGGCGAGGGGGGCGTCTGCAGGCGCCACTGTCGGTGTCGCCATCGACCCGAGGTTTTCTCCCAGCGTCTGGTTGAAGATGGTCGTCGTCTTTTGCGCCGCCATCAGGGTGGCCAGCGCCCGCGTCAGGTCACCGGACCTCTGCTGTCCCAGGGCGAGGTTGTTGGCCACGCGGAGTTTGTCCTCTGGATTCGCTGAGCCAGCGTTGAGCTTGGTCAGGATGTCGAGCCCAGCCTTGAGGCTCTCGGGCTTTGCGTCGGGATCAAGGACGAGGCCGAGACCCTGGAGCTCTTTGGCCTTGCTGGACGTGGGATCCACCTCGATCGCTTTGGCGACGCGGGCCATCGCAGCCTGGTACATCTGCCGGTCAAGGTCGGTGACCACCGGCGAGGCGCGACCGATGAGCGGCGGGGCAAGCAATGGGCCGAAGTCCGGCCGGAACCAGAGCGCGCGCAGGTTGGTCGGCAGGTTTTCGTAGTAACGGACCAAAGCTGCGTGGGCGGCGTTCGCATAGGCCTCCAGGAACTTGGGCTCCTTTTCGATGGCCCGGTCAAATGCGGCCATCGCAGGGCCGTACTTGCGGTTTTCGGCAAAGGCAAGACCGATCTGAAACTCGGCAAGGGCGCGGTATACGGTCGGATCGTCGGCGACCTCGGCGGCCCTGAGCGCACCGGACGGGTGGTCCGACCCAAGCACAGCCATCAGGGGAGCGCCTTCGCTCAGATCGTCGAGCTTGAGGAGCATTCTCAGCATGTCCCGCTTGTCGTAACCGGCAGCGACCAGGGCG
>CAZGER010000129.1:0-1219 GCA_964524565.1 uncultured Chthonomonas sp.
CGCACATCGCCCGAACCCGCGCCTCGTCAAACTCGGCGACGTCCATGACGATGTTCGCGCTGACGGAGGTCATCCACGCACTTGCCCCCGCACTCCAAGCCCCCGCGAGCTCGCCTCGCAAAGTCTTTCCTTTGGAGTTCGTGACGAACCGACAGCGCCCTGGCTCCCGCCGCCAAACCCAGGGTGCCCGTACACCTTGTAAGGCGCTGGCGAGGCAAGCCAGGCGTCGTTCTCAAACTGAAGCAGCGGCTCCCCCGCAATCGGGGCCTCCATCAAACTCGTCTGCAACGACGTCGCATGCCCCGATGCGGCAAACTTCATCGGCGCCAGCTGGACCTGCGTCCCACCGCTCCCCGTCGCGAGCCAGAACTTCCCCGCCCCCACGATCGTCGGCGAAGGGTCGTCCGCCAAAATGTCCTCAAAAACGTGCGAAAACCCGTCCCCGCTCTTGGATACGACCAAAAGCTCTCTCTGCCGACACGGGATCAACAGCACCTCAAACACCTGCCCCCGCTTCACGTCCCGGACCCGTGACCCGCTCACCTTCCCCGATCCGACCAGCGATCCGTCCTTGAACACCTCGCAGAGCCCGTCGGTCCAAAACCGCAGCGAGACCCCCGCACTGTCCCCGCCCGTGTCGCTCCAGCCACACTTGAGCTGCAAAAACGAATCGCCAGAGCCGTACGAGTACCACGCCAGGTACATCCCCTGGTTCTTCGCAAAACTCGTGACTGTGACCGCCGACCCACCCACGGCCGAGTCCTTCAACGCCACCCAAGGGCCAGACCAGTGCTGGTCGGCCCGCTCCTCCCAGCCCGCTCCAACGATCAAGTTTGCCAGTCCCAACTTAGTGTGATCGCCCGTCGAGTCCACGTACCACTGGTCGCTCAACATCACCGGCCGGAGCATCAGGGTGTTCGTGACCGGGTCGATCCACGTCCCGCCCCAAACAGGCCCGTCCAGCTCCAGCCCGGTCGCCGCCACCGTCAACCTGTCCGCAACCATCCGGCTCTGAGCGTGGTCGATTCTCAAACTCACAGCCATGGCCTAAGTCGCCACCGCCGAAACCGGTCCCCGGCTCAAAAACCTGTAAGTCGTGTCCACCACCTCACCCGAAACCACATCGAACGAAAACCGCTCGATCAAGAAACTCCCCGAATACGTTAAGCCCTGCGTCGCTTTTGTCGTCAAAACCAGCCCCAACGGAACCTGCGGAGCG
>CAZGER010000129.1:1229-6164 GCA_964524565.1 uncultured Chthonomonas sp.
CAGCGACGCGTGTCCAAGGGGCTGGGTCGGGTAAGGCATCCCTGGCAGAGCGGATCCGTCCATTTCCATCTCCCAAACCTGCACCTTTCCAGCCGACACGATCTGCCTGGCAGCCCGAATGGTCATCGGCAGCTCGATCTGCACCCCGTTCAGTTCAAGCACCAGACCCACCTTCCGCTCGACCAGAGCCGCGAACGCCCGCTCAATGACGTCCGTCCCAGCCAGCGTATCGACCAACAAACGCGCCTCACACTTGTACGATTTGCGCACAACGACGGTGTGCCGCCACTCGTCCCGAAGCCCCGCCGCCTCCTCGGTCTCCGCCGACCCAGTAAACGAGATCCGCTCGACAAAGTCCGTCACCGCGGTGCCCCCGATAGTGATCGGCCCCGAGTCCAGCGCCGTCACCTTTGCCCCGCCAGGCTTCGTGCTACCCAGCACCGCCGTAACCACTGACCACTGCCGGACAGGTTCGACAGCCTCCCCGACAGAACCCACTGGCGTCACCCCCGCCAGCTCCGCCGAAGACTCCACCGACACCGACTTCAAGTCCGGCAGAAAACTAGTTCCGCCGATCGAAAAGACCGACGCCTCATATGCGCTCACCCTCGACATGTCAACCCCGCGCCGCCACCACTCGGCATACAAACTCCACTCTCACGCCAACCTCCATGTCGCCTGGGTCAAGGTCTCGCACTGTTAATCCACTGACCGTCCCAAGGTATCCATATCCAGCAATGTCACCGACCGGACTCAACGCGTCCCGTAGGGCGCCCGCACGGTCCACCCGCAAGTCGTCAACCGAGCCCGCACCCACCGCGAACCGGCACCCGACGCTGAACCTCACGTCTGCCTCGTCCTGCAAGAGCGTTCCCGGCACAAACGCCACCTCCGTGATCGCCACCGTTGCCAGCCCAACACCAACGTCACCCGGTACAGGCTCAGACGTCACCGTCACGTCCGGCCAACCCACTAGCACCCGCCAAACCACCCAGTCCCGGACGGCCCTAATCCCGACAGACAGTCCCATTAGTCCAACTTCTCCAGAAGAAACTTAGCGTGGCTCGTCACAACATCTGCGTTGAAGACCGCCGGGTCGCTCCGCACGACAAACCTGTCCGTGCCCCAGTGAACGTGGTCACCGACCTTGATTCCCCCGCCGTCGCCAACGTCCGTCAGCAGAACGGCCGGACACTTCGATTCCATCCCGGACTCCACCTCCACATCCCGCGCCGACCTCCCGCAGACCATCGCGAAAAAACTCGCGACCTCGACCCTCGCGTACCCAGTGATCCTGCCCGCCACAAGCGTCGGCACCGCCCGCCAGACAGAAACCTCATGGGGCTTTAGCTCAAGCGCCATCAAAACCCCATCAGCGCGAGCGCATATCGCGAAAGGGTCGCCAAAGACTCCTTCCGAAGCCGCTCACCAAGCGGCTCCGAGGCCTTCGAAGACACATACCTGTACGCGACTGTGTCCTGCTTCACTGCCTCCAACCTGTCCAAACCACCGCTCGCCTCCCACTGGCACAGCAGCCGGCTCACCGCCAGGTCAAGCACTGCCGACCACACATCGTCAGGGATCTCCAACCCGTAACCGGCCTTACCAACAACCTCGATCGCCCTCCGCTTGACTGGCACTGGAACCAAAACCTCGATGCCCCTCGCCGGCCCGCCCTCAGGAAACGAACGCCACTCGTCGGCACCTAACAGACTCCCCGAAACCGAGACCGAAACAACCTCCCACATCGGACGTGGCAGGTTCGCAAGCCCCGACCTCCGACCGTCCAAAACCACCGTCCTGTCAACAATCTCCCCCAAAAACGGCCGGAAACCCGTCACCGTCTCGCACAACGCGATCGCGGAGGCAATGTCCTCCGCAACGTTCGAATGCGCTGGAACATCGGCCAGCCCATACGACTTCAGCGCCTCGGTCACTTCACCGACCGTCGGCCATTCTGTGTGTCCCATCACTAAAAAGTGCGGGCCAGTCCGGCCCGCACAATGTCTTCTAGCTCCGCATCCATGACAAGACACAAAACGATTCGTCGCGCAAGACCTGCAGGCCAGCCCGGACGTGAGCCCTGAACGTGACCATGTTCTTCGTAAAGTAGTCAGCGTGAGTGTCCGTCGACCCGATCGTCACGTCGCTCCTAAGCTTCAACCGCGAAAAGTCCGAGTCGATCACCAACCCGGTCCCGACCGGCAGAGCGTCGCTCAGCACGACCTGCACGCCCCAAACGCGCTGCAACGGCGTCTCCGCCGGGTTACCGAACACGTAGATCCCGTCCGCCGTCTTCGTCAGCGCAAGACGCTGAAAGTTGTTCGTGTGCAGAACGATCAGGTTGGGCCTCGCCCCTCCGGTCGTCCTCACCTGCCCCATCGCTTTCATGATCTGGTCGAACTCCTCGTCCGTGCCGCGGGCCTGGGTCAGCGAACCGGCCAGACTCGTGAATCCAGTCAGGTTCTGCCCCAGACCGTCGCCGATCGTCACCTGCTCGTCCAGTTTTTGCCGGACCATCAACGCCAGGTCCTGCTCCACCAAGGCCCTCACGCCCGGTTCGTCCCCCAACTGCTCCTCCGTCACCGGCAGGTAAACGCCGATCTTTCTAATGTCGACGTTCGCCTCCGTGTACACAAGCGTCGCTTCGTCAAAGCTGACACCCTCCCCTTTCGGCGCCGCAGCGTTAGTTCGCGTCGACTGCTTCATGAACTTGACAGAGTTCTGCTCGGTCAGCTCCTTTCGCAACGCGTCGATCAGCTGCGGCGGACGAGAGATCGCCGGAACAACGATCCCGTCACGCACAACCTGGGGCGCAAAACCTGCCGATGTCGTCATCGTCGCCTTCACCGAAAGAAAGTCGAGCGCCTTGTCTCCCAGTTCAACATCGCCGAACCGGCTCCCCGCCCTCGACTTCCACTGCATCGAATCCAAGAACGAGTCCGCCAGACCGCGCTCGCCGCCACCGACAGCCACCCGGTTCACCGGAACCCTCCCGCTCTCAAGGCCCTTAGCGATCGCGACCGACTGCTCATATGCGCTCTGCGCCGTATCCTGCTTCACCGAAATGTCGTTGATCTCGTCCATCAGGCTCCGCAGACCGGCCAGCTCCCCGGCAGGAATGTCCTTCACGACCTTCCCATTAGCCAGCTTCTTGTCCGGAAACGCGTCCCATTTCGCCTGATAGGCTCCCCTCTTTTGCTCCAACTGTTCTCCCAACTCCACGTGGTTCATAAATCTTCTCCTTCTCTCAGATGGGCAAACCGTGATTTGCCCGGGCCCAAGGCCACTCCCTCGGCGCACCTGTCCTCAAAGACAGGCGCGCCTCTGCCCCCGGGCAAATCACCGGACACTGTGCTGCCGCCATTCGACAGCAAGGTCCTCGGCAGCCACATCGTCCGCCCCGTCGCCAAGCACCTCCGAACAAGCCGCCCGCAACGACTCCAGCCCGGCACGGTCGGACTCGTCCAGGCAGCATCCCGATAGCCCCAAAACCGACTTCACCGCCAGCACAATGTCGAACTCCGACTTCACCCCCGTCACGACAGCGTCCCTGGCCGCCGGAAGTGTCACGATCGAAAACTCCTTCACATCGACCGACGTCAAAACGCGCACCCGCCGTCCGTCACGCTCTTCGAATGACCAGTCATTGGCGATGTAACCGATAGAAAGGCCGACCGTCTTCCCAGCCCCCATCCGCTCCGAAGCAACCGTCCGGGCAGCCTGCGCCTCAGGCGTCGAATGAAAACGCATCCGGACCCAAAGCCCCCGCTCGTCCTCCTTGGCAGCCTCGATCAGACCGATCGGCGTCTGGCCGTGCGCGTGGCCGATCGAAACGAAACCCTCAGAAACAAAGCGGTCCAGGTTCCGGTAAGCCCCGTCAGCGACAACGTCGCCATAAGAGTCCACAACCCCCTTCACACTCGCATAACCTTCCAGCACACCACCGCCCCCAGCGGAGCGGTATTCAAACTCGCAGTACTTTCTCTCCATCTTGATTTGTTGAATTCGTCTTATATGCACCTGTCACATAACGCGCACGATCCACAGTGCCCAGGCGCAGCAAATGCCTTGGAAACTCAGGAATTGCCCACGTCCACCAGCCGCAGACGCAAGCGCCAATCCAGCGCCCGTCCTAAAGAACTGACAACACCAACGGCCCATCGCCAAGCAAGCGAAACCGCCAAGGCTCTCTCAGAAAAATGAACCCTCGACTAGTCTCCCCGTGCAGGAGATGGCCCCTGAAAGCCACCAAAAAAACAGGCAAGGGCACTCGCTCAACACCAAGGCCACAAAGCGACAGCCTGGATCGGCCTAGCGCGTCCCGATCGGCACAGTGACCAACTTCGACTCGGTATCGATCGCAGAAATCAGGTCAAGCCGTTCACCCGCCGTTTCCAACTCGACTTCAGCCTCGTCCAATATCAGGTCGACATCATTCTCGCCCGGCTCGACCACGGTCGCCACCGCCGTTACGACAAAAGACGTCACTTCCGGCCGCAACAGACTCAAAATACGCCTCTCCGCGTCTTCCACCGACTCCGCGCCTTGAACGACTTGCGCAAGGCGCTCGATCAGGTTGTCGCATGAGTGGCCGATCTTCTCCGGCAGGTCCAATAACGCAGAAACACACTTCGCCTGGCCCAGATACGCCGAGCTCGGCGTCAAGACCACTGCCGCAAAATGAACCGCCATGTCCAACTGTGGGACGTACAGCCCAATCTTGAGTGCCTTGCTCACTCCGTCCATCAGAGTTTCACCCGCGCAACAACGCGGCCAACCTGCCGCGTCTCCCTAAAAGACCGCTAACGATATTCTCGGCCAGATTTTCGAACCCAACATGCAAAACTTGCCGGAAGTTCCGGTGGACGATATGCCCTATAGACTCGTCGTCCAACTCCAAAATCCGCTCGCAAACCGCAGCAACCTCAGCCG
>CAZGER010000130.1:0-6158 GCA_964524565.1 uncultured Chthonomonas sp.
GAAGAGGTTCTTGGCGAGCGGTTTTGAGGGTTGTTTGAGGTTGTAATCGGTCTCGCAGCCCAGGTAGATCCGGACGGAGTCGGCATCGGTGACATGGCCCTTGTTGACGCCAGCCTGTCGGCCGGTGGCGACGATCTTGGCGACGGTCTCGAAGTTGACGCCGCGCATCTTTCCTGCGTGCTGGGCTTGGGCGCCCATGCCGATGTAGGAGCCGTCGGACCAGGTGGTCTCAGCGTCTTCGGGGCGGTTGAGCCAGACGTCCAGGTTGAGTCCGCCGGGGGCGGAGGACACCATCTCCACGACGACGACCTGGTCTGGGATCGAGACATAGACCTTGCGGGTGACCTGTGAGCCTTCACTCTCGAAGACCGTGGTGGCTTCGGCGGTGGAGAGGTCCAGCCTGCGGGAGTACCCTTTTGTCGCCGGCGAGGCGACGAGGCGGACGTCTTTGGCGGCGGTGCCGACCCCGCCCGAATTTTTGGCGAACATCCAGACCTCGTTGCGGCCCTGCTTCAGGTGGCCCTTTGTGGCGAAGGAGTGTTCTTTGTCCCATGCATCGGTGCGGCCGACGAGCTTGCCGTTGACGAAGACCCGGCCGTAGTCGTCGATAGGGCTGAGCTGGATGTCCCAGGCGGAGGCGACGCTCGGGACGAAAACGGTGGCACGGAACCAGAACCACTTGCCGACGGCGAGGTTGTCGATCGGTTCCTTTGTGAAGGTCGGCTGGGGGACGGCGAGTCCGGACTCGAGGCGGGCGAGGTCGGTTTCGGAGATCTCGGCCCGTTCCCATCCGGAGACGAAGATGTCCTCGGGCACGGTGCTCGATGTCTGGGCGATCCAGAGGTCGCCCATTGTCTGGTAGGAGCGCGGGGTGATGCGGGGGGCCATCATCTTGCGGGTTTCGACCTCGGCGAGGTCGTACTTGCCTTCCCACCAGAGTTCCCTTGCCCGTTTGAGGACCTGGGCGGAGTCTTGAGGCTGTTCTTCCACCGGGGGGCCGGCCCAGATGCTGATCTCGTTGAGTTGGATGCGTTCTCTGACTGTGCCGCCGAAGACCATCGCCCCGAGTCTGCCGTTGCCGACGGGGAGGGCGTCGTTCCAGCCGGTGCGGACGTTGGCGGGGGAGGTGTAGTAGAGGACGTTTTCTTGGGCACCGAACCCGCCGACCATCGCCAACACAAGACTTCCGAGCATGGGGCAGAGCCTACCAAAAAGCGGCGGGCCAGGGCTGTCTGCCCTGGCCCGGTCTGCCTTGCCTGGTTTGTCAGCCGTCTTTGCGCTTGGTGACCTTGACGCCGAAGGGCTTGCCTTCGACCTTGGTAGAGTCGATCTCGTTTTTGACGGTGAAGCTGTCGTTGACGCGCTTTTCTTTGCGGTAAATGCCGGAGACCTCGACCGTGTCGCCGTCTTTGGGGGCCTTTTCGCCTTCCAAGTGTCCACGGAAGTAGACGCTGGCGGTGGAGTTTTCGCCCTTGAGAGTGAAGTTGGTGTACTTGTTCCCTGCCTGGCTGGTCTTGGGTGTGAACTTGCTGACGGTCCCAGTGACAGTGACCGCCTTGCCGTCGTTGGTGTCGGCGTTTTTGAGGAGCTTGTCGACGGTCATGGCCTCGGACGCATAGGCGAACGCGGCGAGGAAGACGATTCCGATGAGGGCGCGCTTCATACCGGTATGTTAGACGATCTGTGGCCTCTGTTGGGACGGAGGGTTTGGACCGTTTAGTAGGTGAGCAAGGACTGGACCGGGTAGCCGAGCAAGTTCTGGCGCCCGGCGAGGAACGTGAGTTCGACCATAAAGCCTATTCCGCACACGTTGGCATTGAGCCTTTCGATGAGTCTGGCGGCGGCGGCGGCGGTGCCTCCGGTCGCGAGGAGATCGTCGACGACGTAGCACCTTTGTCCCGGTTCGACGGCGTCGGTGTGCATCTCGACGGTGTTGGTGCCGTATTCGAGGGCGTACTCCTCGCTGATCCTATCGTAGGGGAGTTTGCCGAGCTTGCGGGTCATGGCGAAGGGGACGTCCATTTGGAGGGCCATCGGTGCGCCGAAGATGAACCCGCGGCTCTCGATGCCGACGATGCACTCTGCCCCGTGCTTTTTTGCGTCTTCGACGAGGAGCCCCACGACCTCGTGGAAGGCTTGTGGGCTTTGAAGGACGGGGTGGATGTCCTTGAACATGATCCCTGGCTTTGGGAAGTCGGGAACGTCTCGGATCAAGGATTCCGCTAGCAGCTTGGCCATGCCAAGGCGCGTTATACCTCCGGCTTAGGGCTCGACATCGATCCCTGGGGTCCAGCCCTGCTCGCTTGCGAGCATGAGGGGCTTGACGGTCATATCTCTGTCGACCCTGATTTGGCAGGACAGTCTAAAGTCCCCTAGGACGCCGTCTTCGACGAGGCAGTCCTTTTCCTTGTCTGCCATCGGTGGTTCTGGTGTGGAGAAGACGCTGCGGCACGTTGTGCATCGGGCGTTGCCTCCGCACCGGTGGCTGACATCGACGCCGTTCTGTTCCATCGCGAGGACGAGTTTGGTGCCTTCTTCGACATCGAACGAGCCGAAACCTTCTACGGTGACTTTGTAAACCGCCATTGTGAGGATGCTACCTTCCATGGTGCGGTCGGTCGAGCGTGGGACCTGTGCAACTCTTGAGTCTTGCGCTGGTATCCTTTTGTGTTCCCCATGAGCGAGCACGAGAAGATCTTCCCTGCCCCAGACGTGCTGAACGAGGTCGAGTATGGCAAGTTCATCCTGACGAACCTCGCGGCCAAGAGGGCCAAGCAGATCAAGGACGGTGCTCCCCCTCTTGTCCGCATCGACACGGGACACCCATTGAGCATTGCCCTGGCGGAGATCGCAGCGGGCAAGATCAAGCCGATTTTGGGCGCGGACGCCCAGGCAGCCGAGCTGGACGACGACTTCACGGCGATGGACGACCTCGCGATAGACGATCTAGGGATGCTCTTGCCCGGCGGCGACGATGATTCTGGCGACGAGTCCGAGGCGTTCGCCTTGCTCGACCTTGACGGGCCCGAGGAGGCCGAGGAGTCTGACGAGGTGGAGGACATCGACGACGTCCTGGCTGCCGACGAGACGGACGCGATCGTTGAGGACGACGAGGCTGTCCCAGACACGGGCGACATTTCGCTGGACGACCTGGCCGAGGAAGAGAACGCCAGTTCGGACGATGACGAAGAGTCTGACCGAGTGTAGGCCATGCCGGTGAAAGACCCTTACGCGGTCTTAGGTGTCGGCAGAGACGCTTCGCAGGACGAGGTCAAATCCGCGTTCAGGAAGCTTGCTCGGCAGCACCATCCCGACGTCAATCCTGGCAACCCGGATGCTGAGTCCAAGTTCAAGGAGATCGGCGAGGCGTACTCCGTTCTGAGCGATCCGGACCGCCGGGCACACTACGACCGGACGGGCTCGATGGAAGAGCACGGCGGTATGGGCGGGGCCAATTTCCACTTTCAGGACGTTGGTTTTGGCGACCTTTTCGAGGCGTTTTTTGGCGGTGTCGGACAGAGCGCGGGCGCACGGGGCGGTGTTCGGGACGGTGAGGACGTGCGTGCCGACGTCCGTGTCGAGCTGAAGGACATTCTGGAAGCGAGCGAGGTCGCGGTGAAGTACCGGCGGTCGGCCAGGTGCGAGGTCTGCTCGGGCGCTGGGACGGCCGACGGCTCTCCGCCCAAGTCGTGCCCGGACTGTGGAGGCAGGGGCGCAGTGACAGCCGTCCGGCAGACGATTTTGGGCAGCATGCGGACCTCCACGCCGTGTCCCAGGTGCCGGGGCAACGGGATGTTGATCGAGAACCCTTGCCAGTCGTGCCAGGGGGAGGGCGTCCAGCCGAAGACCGAGGAGCTTTTGGTGACGGTGCCGGCGGGGATCGATTCTGGTCAGACGCTGCGGGTGACGGGTCGGGGTTCGGACGGTGTCCGGGGCGGCACGCCGGGCGACCTGTACGTGGTCGTTCACGTGAGGGAGGACAAGAGGTTTGAGCGTCGGGGCAGGGACCTGGCGACGGAGGTCGAGCTCACGTTGACCCAGGCGACGTTGGGGGACACGGTGCAGATCGACGGGCTCGCGGGGCAACTGGAGATCGGGATCGAGCCAGGGACGCAACCGGGCGAGACCCTGAGGGTGAAGCACGAGGGTCTGCCGCGGATCGGTGGTGGCAACCGGGGCGACTTGTTTGTCTACGCGAAGGTGGTTGTGCCGAAGAAGGTCTCTGAAGCTGAGGCGGGGCTGCTCCGGGAGTTTGCCGAGCTGCGCGGCGAGACGGCTTCGCGGCCGCCGGAGCGGGGCGGTCTGCTTGACGGTCTTTTTAAGAAGAAGAAATGAAGACCTGGCTGCTTGTGAAGGCAGAGCTTTCGGCCGCGCCGTTCGACTGGTCGGCCTGGGACGATGTTTTTGAGCGGCACGGGGTGAACGGTACGGTGGTGACCGATTCTCCTCCGACGATCGGGGGGTATCTGGGGCCGGGACAGGATCCCGACGCGCTTGTTTTCGACCTGGTCCGGGCGGGGGCGGCATCGACGTTTGTCGAAGAGGTGCCGGAGGTGGACTGGAGCGAGGCGTGGAAACAGTTTTTTAAGCCGACGCGGATCGGGGAGAGGATCGTGATCGTTCCTTCGTGGGAGAGCTTCGAGACAGGCCCGGGCGACGTTGTGGTCACTTTGGACCCTGGGCAGGCGTTCGGCACGGGCGACCATCCGACGACGAGGGGTTGTCTCCGGTTGATCGAGGCGGAGGGCGTTGCGGGCAAGAGGGTCGCCGACATCGGCTGCGGGAGCGGGATCTTGACGATCGCGGCCGTGAAGCTGGGAGCGGCCGAGGCTGTGGCCGTCGACCTGGACGCTGAGAGCGTCGAGACTTGCGGCGAGAACTGCCTTAGGAACGGGGTGGAGGCGACTGTCCTGCTCGGCGCGGGGTGCAGTGTCTTGCCGGACGGGTGGGTCGGTGACATTGTGGTCTCAAACATCATCAGTGCGGCCTTGATCGGGATGGCGGCGGACGTGGCATCGCGGGTGCGACCTGGCGGGGTTTGGATCGTGAGCGGGATCATCGAGGCGAACTGGCCGGACGTCCTTGCCAAAGCGGGCGAGTGTGGATTTGTGGTCAAAACGGTGCTCCAGGAGGGGGAGTGGATCGCAGCGACGTTCCAGCGCTGAGGTCTTTGCCCCGGACATTTTTGCCGGGGGCGGCGCTGGCCGTGGGTGCGAGCATCGAGATCCCGCAGGGGGAGTACAAGAAGCTCCACGACGTGCTACGGATCCGTTCTGGGGCTTTGATCGCCCTGTTGCCGGGAGACGGTTCGGTGGCGGTGTGCCGGCTCGAGGGCAGATCGGCGGTGGTTTTGGAGGTCGCGTGGCCGGAGACGGAAGCGGGGGCGGAGGTCGGGTTGTGCCTTGCGCTTTCCAAACCGGACAGCTTGGAGGACAGCGTTCGGATGGCGACGGAGCTGGGGGTCGCGTGGATCACGGTGTTCCCATCGCACCGGAGCGTCGTGAAGTGGACGCCGGACAAATGGGAGGCCAAGCTGAACCGGTTGCGAACGATTGCGATGGAGGCTTGCGAGGTGAGTTTTCGAACCAGGCTGCCGGTCGTGGACCGGGCAGGGAGCCTTGCTGACATTTTGGAGAAGTGGCCGGGGGCGTTGGTTTTGAGCGAGTCTGAGTCTGTGGAAGTTCCTCTTGCGGCGGGGGAGGGGGGGTCTGTGCTGGTGGTCGGGCCAGAAGGGGGCTGGGACAAGGCGGAGATTGGTCTGATCGGTGAGAGGTCGCGGAGCCTGGGCAAGAGGGTCTTGCGGGTGAGCACTGCGGTGGCGGCGGCCTGTGCGCTCGTGCTGGCCAATCGGTAGACTCCCGCCCCATGCGCATCGACAACCGGCGGCCAGACGAGCTTAGGCCAGTGACGCTTGAGACGGGAATGGCGAAGTTTGCTGAGGGTTCCTGCCTGATCAAGATGGGCGACACCCACATGCACGTGACAGCGACCGTGGAGGACCGGGTGCCTCCGTTTTTGAAGGGGACGGGACAGGGGTGGCTGACGGCGGAGTATTCGATGTTGCCCCGTTCTGGGCGCCAGAGGAACCAGCGGGACTCGAACCGTGGACCGAACGGCAGGTCGATGGAGATCCAGCGGTTGATCGGTCGGTCGTTGCG
>CAZGER010000131.1:0-6147 GCA_964524565.1 uncultured Chthonomonas sp.
GGCCTCATCAGGGCAGCCCACAAGTTCGATTACAGAAAGGGCTACCGCTTCTCCACCTACGCAACCTGGTGGATCCGCCAGGCCATCTCAAGGGCCATTTGCGAGACTTCACGGACGATCCGCATCCCCGTCCATGTCGCCGAGGGCCACGCACGGGTGAAAAAAGCCGCCGCGACGCTCCAGGCGAAACTCGGAAGGGAACCGAGCCTCGAAGAGATCGCCGACCACCTGTCCCTCCCAATCAACCGCGTCACGGACATCATGGACACCTGCCCCGACGCCGTCTCGCTGGAAGCGCCCCTGTCCGAAAGCGCCGACACCACGCTCCTCGACGTCCTCAGCCGCGAGACTGAAAACGCCGACTTCGTCGAGTCCGCCCACCAACACGCCCAGATTCTCGCCGTCCTCGACCGCCTCGATGAACGGGAAAAAAAGGTCATCTGCCTCCGGTTCGGCCTCCTCACCGGGGTGCCGTCAACACTAGAAGAGGTCGCCACCCGCCTAGAGATCACCCGCGAACGCGTCCGCCAGATAGAAGGAAGGGGGCTCAGAAAGCTACAGTGCCCCGAAGTCAGGGCGATGCTCGCCTAGTAGACGGCCAGCTCTGGCCCAAACTGCGTCTGGTTCCCAGGCGGCCCGATCATGAACGGCCGGCACCGGTCGCCGTCCAGCCATTCAGACTCGTCCCACGCCGCCCCGCCCATCTCACGGATCTCACAGCCGACCTCGCGGCACACCAGGATCCCCGCGGCGGCATCGTACAGTGAGACGGTCCCCGCCGCCATCGCGCGGAACCTCTGAAGGGCCGTGTACCCCGCCTCCACCACAAACGAACCAACGTGCCGTGGCTTGCCCGGCACCCGTCCGATCCACCTCAGCTTGCTGTCGCCGTGGGCCACAAGGTCCTTGGGCTTGATCTCGCCCACCTGCACTCCCTCGATCGGCACCCCGTTCATGGTCGCCCCGTGGCCCCGAACCGCCAGATACGTCTCCCCCAGGGCAGGCAGGACAAACGCACCCACCTGGATCTGGCCCTGGCACAAAAACGCCGCCGTCACGCCCCACATAGGAATGCCGTGGGTGTAGTTCGTCGTCCCGTCGATCGGGTCCACGACCCAAAGACCCTCTTCCGTCTGGGGTGTGTGGCCTGTCTCCTCGCCCCACAAACCCGCCCCCGGGGTTAGTTCCAACACCCGTGGACGCAAAAAACGCTCGATCTCGACATCGACATTGGTGACGACCGAACCGTCCGGCTTGATCGTCCGCTCGTGCCCGCCCTGCCCACGGAGTGCCATGTCGCCCGCCAGGCCCAAGAGTGACCCGAGTTCGCGTTGCAGGCCAAGATAGTCTGTCCCCACCTGGGCCCGAGTATGGCACGACCTGGCCCTGACGCCCTGCCGTCCACCCCCCGCCGACTACAGCCGGAGCCTGTAAACCCCGGTCCTGGCCGTCACAAACAGGTTCTTCTCACCCGTGTCGAACGCAAGGTTCGAAGGCTGCTCCGGGAACGCGACCGTCCGCACTAACTGACTGTTTGGTTGATAAACCCTCACGCCGTCGCTACACGCCGCCCAGACCTTGCCGTCGCCCGCAACCCGGATCCCGTCGGCGGAAGGAGCCTCCACCGACCATTCCGGCGACCCGAGCCCGTCGGCCCGAAACGCGTACTTGGCAAGCCGCCCGCTCCCAGAGTCGGCGATGTACAGCCACTTCTCGTCCGGCGAAAAGGCCACACCGTTTGGTTGGGATGTCGCAAGCAGCAGCCTCGTCGTCGATTTCTTCACCGGGTCGAAAAGGTAGACGCCCTTGCCGCCCGTCTCCGATTCGGCCCGGCCGAGACCGTATGTCGGGTCTGTAAAGACCATCGCCCCCGTCGAACGCTGGATCGCGATGTCGTTCGGACTGTTCAGCCGCTTGCCCTCGTGGTCCCCCACCAGCACAGACCTCTGCCCGCCCTTCGGTGTCGCAGAGACGCACCGTCCACCGTGCTCGCAGGCGTAAAGGGTCCCGTCCTTGCCGATCGCCAGCCCGTTCGCCCCTTGCGACGACTCGCGAAACACTGTGGCCTCCTTCCCGTCCCACTTGTAAATCCGGTTGGCGGGAATGTCCGTGAACAACAGGTACCCCTCGTCCGCCCAAACAGGCCCCTCGGTGAACCGGTATGTGCCAGGAAGGCGCTCGATCGTCTGGGCACCGGCCGGTTCCGCCTGGGACGTGGTGCAAGAGGCAAAAAACGCTAGGGCGATCATAATCGTCAGTTCTCCGGGTTCGGTACGTAGGCTCCGCCGCGACATCGCTTCAGATAATCTAAAGCATACACCTGGCCCGTCATCTCCAGGTCCTCCCGATAGACCGGATCGTGCCATCCCTCGATATCGATCGCCCCGCGCCAGCCCGCTTGGCGCAAAACCGATATGATGTCCGCCCAGTTCGAGTCGCCAAAACCGGGGGTCCTGTGCCAAACGCAGTACTCGCCGCACTTCAACCCTTCCTGGCGGATCTTCGCCCAGTCCACCGTCGCGTCCTTGCCGTGGATGTGGTGGACCTTGCCGACCCACTTGCGCAGCTGAGGAACCGGGTCGATCAAACTCACCATTTGGTGGCACGGCTCCCACTCCAAACCGAGAGCGTCAGAAGGCACCTCGTTGAACATCATCTCCCATGCCCGCGGAGCGTGCGCGATGTTCCACTTCGGCGATTCCCATGTGCCTCCCATGTCGCAGTTCTCAAAGGCGATCTTGCAACCCTCCGCCTCCGCGACCTTCGCCAGGTGACCAAAAACCTCCTTGAACCTAGGCATGCTCTCTGGCAAGGCACACCCCTCCACCGCCCCCGCGAACCCGCACACCACCGAACACCCAAAGTGCTTCGCCCCCCGAATCAGGGTTTCCCAGTCTTTGGCCGTCTGTTCGTCGGTCAATGGGTTGCCGTACAGCCCCACACTGCTGATGACCGCCTTGCCCCCGGTCGCCCCCACCGCCGCACGGCCAACCTCGGCCAGGTCCATTCCGTTCAGGTACTGCCAGTTCGTCAGTTCAAACGACTCAAAACCGTGGCCCACAACCTGGGGGAGATAGCTCGCTGCCTTGGGCATGGGAGCCAAGGTGCCGATGAGGATGTCTGAATGCCCGACCCGAGACATAGAAGCGCCAGGTTACCAACCCGTGCCGCCTACCGGGTCACAAAAAAAGTGACCAGCGCGCCGATCAGCGCCCCCGCCCCACCCACGATCGCCGTCATCAAGATCACGTTCGACTTGTCCAATAGGCTCGTCTTCGCCCGCTTGCCCTTCAACCGGATCCGCTCCAGCGCAAAAATGTCTTCCTCGTACCAGCACCTGGCTGTGATCGACCGCGAATCGGGGTTGAACCGCTCGACCTTGGCGTTCACCCAGGTCTTGTAGTGCTGGCTGAACGCCTGGATCACCATGCCAGGACTCACCTCGAACGGCCGCACATCGCCAGGGTCCAGGGTCCCCTCACCCCCCGACAGGTACCGCACCTTCGTCCTCCCCCGAGCGTGCTCGACGCACGTCGCCGGGTACCAGTGCCCGTCCGGAGACCTTGCAAACGCCAGGTCGCCCGGAGCAATGCCAGCCGCCATCTCAGAGATCCGCTCACGGATCGCGATCATCACCGCCTCCCGCGACATCCCAGCCTCCTCTGCCGCCGTCACGATGGAATCCAGGTCCGGCCGGTCTTGCAACAACTCAGAGCCGTCGGCAGAGATCTCCTCCGCCCGACGCAGGACCGACTCAAACTGGGAGTCGAAGTTTGTCATCGCCTAACCAGACTAACGCACAGTCGCCATGTCCGGTTGCGCCGACTTGCCGACCTGCATCCGCCGCACGATCTCCGCGAACTGCTTGGGAGAGTCAAACGCCCGGTAAACGCTCGCAAACCGGATGTAAGCGATGGCGTCCAGCCGGAACAGGGAATCCATCACCAGGTCGCCGATGTCCGTCGTGCTCACCTCCGGTTCCGACGTGTTGTAAAGCGCCAGTTCGATCCCCTCCGCCTCCGACTGCATGTCCTGGAACGAGACCGGGCGCTTCCCGCACGCCAAAACCATCGAGTTGAGCACCTTCTCCCGGTCGAACGCCTCCCGCGTCCCGTCCCGTTTGACAACGATCAGCCGCGGCCGCTCCGGTTCCTCAAACGTCGTGAAACGACGGTTGCACTGGTCGCATTCCCGCCGACGACGGATAGCCGAACCGTCGCGCGCCGGACGCGAGTCCAGCACCCGTTGCTCACAGTGGCCGCAGTAGGGGCATCGCATAGGTTGGAACCAACGAGCTTTCCACCTTTTGACTGACAACCGGATTTTTCTTTCCCCAACCTCCCTCGTCCCGATGGGGAAAAGACGCCCCCACCAGGTCGGCCATACTCTGTGAGGCATGATCGGCTGCACCGGCCTGGGCAAGAGATACGGCGACCGATGGTTGTTCCGTGCCCTCGATATCCAGGTCCAGCCCGGGGACTGCCTCATCGTCCGAGGAGCGAACGGATCGGGCAAAAGCACCCTCCTCAAGGTCCTTGCCGGGTTTGTCCCCGGCTCCGAAGGCCAGGTCCAGCGCCCCCAAGACGTCCACCGGTCGCTCGGCTTTGCCGCCCTTGACCAAAACGTCTACCCACACCTGACAGTCGGCGAGCACATGGAACTCGCGGCAAGGATGCGCGGGGTCGAACCCCGCACCGACGAGCTGCTCGAATCCCTCGGTCTCGCATACGCCAAAGCCGCGATGGGCAGCACACTCTCCACAGGAATGAGGTCGCGCCTCAAGCTGGCCCTCGCCGTCCAGCCCCGGCCCTCCGTCCTGATCGTCGACGAACCAGGCGCCGGCCTCGACGAAGACGGCCGGGCACGTCTGGAGGCGGTCGTCCAGCAGGTCAGGCCCCAGACAGCGATCATCGCCGCGACCAACGAAGCGTTCGAACGGAGGTGGGCGACCCTTGAGCTCGAACTGGAAAACTGAGGTCCAGGCGGTCTTCAAAAAAGAGGTCCTCTCCGAACTCCGGAACCTCGGCTCGACCTTCGCCTCCTTCAGCCTCACCGCCAGCACCGTCTTCGCCCTGGCCTTCGCCTTCTTCGGCTCTACCCCGCCAGAGACGGTCTCGGCCGCCATGCTCTGGGTCGGACTCCTCTTTGCCGGGTTCGCGACCCTCGCCAAAGTCTTCGTGGCAGAAGAAGAGACCAAGACCGCCGATCTCCTGCGCCTGTGGGCGACCCCCCACTCCGTCTTCTGGGGCAAGGTCATGTTCTCCGTCGTCCTCATGGCCGCGACATCGCTGGTGGTCGCCGTCCTCTTCCTGGTCCTCACCGGCACCCAGGTTTCCAACCCCCTCATCCTCGTCCTCAGCTTGTCCGGCGGGACCCTGGCCCTGGCCGGACTCGTCACCCTCGTCTCCGCCCTCATCGCCAGAGGGTCCAACCGGTCGAGCCTCGTCGGAGTCGTCGCGCTCCCGCTCCTCCTGCCCCTGATCGCCCTGGGAGTCACCGCCACCAGGGGAGCCTTCGACCCCAACCTGGCCGACTCATCCGTCAGCGGCTGCGTCGGTATCTGGCTCTACGCCGCCCTCATCTTCGCTGCTGCGCCGCACCAGTTCGCGATGGTCTGGCGCGACTGACCCTGGGACTCACACCCCACAGCCGGGACTATGCACAATAGCGTTGAGGAACTGACATGAAAAGAGGTGCCCTGGTGTCTATCATCGTCGCTGTTCTTGCCGTCGTCGGACTCGGATTCGTCTTCGTCCAGAACGCCAGCCCCTACATGACGATCAAAGAGGTGGGAGACTCCCGCAACGGGGTCCACATTGTCGGAAAGATCGTCCCCGGAACCCTGGAGCAAAACGCGATGGCGCGACAGACCAGGTTCACCCTCGAAGACGAGACAGGCACGATGGAAGTCGTCTACACCGGCCCGCCGCTGAGCAACCTCGCCTCAGCGACACAGGTCGTTGTCATCGGCGACAAGAGTTCTGGCTCCTTCGAGGCCAAAAAGATGCTCGTCAAGTGCCCCTCCAAATATGAGAGCGAAGCCCAGGCGGGCGCCGGTTCGTAATGCCCTCCAAGCCTAGCCCCTTGGTGTGGGTCCTGGCCGTCGGGATGCTCGGTTTCACCGCGTACTCGTTCGCCCTGTCGCCG
>CAZGER010000132.1:0-6055 GCA_964524565.1 uncultured Chthonomonas sp.
GACCAGACCAGTGCCGTCCGGCATCGCAGCTGTGATGGCCACGACCTTCTTGTCCTCTTGGGCCAGGTCCAGCATCGCGTCGCCAAAGACGCTGGTGTAGCTGGTGCCGCCTTTGGCGGGCATCTCGCAGGTTTCCAGGTCGAACGGAACGACCCCGTGCCACTTGGTCGCGTCCATTTCGGCGACGTTGTAGCCCTTGCCCTTGACGGTGATGGCATGGACGAAGAGGGGACGCCTGACCTCGCGGAGGTTCCGGAAGATCTCAAGAAGCCCCGGCAGGTCGTGGCCGTCGACTGGACCGATGTACTCGAACCCCATCTCTTCAAAGATGGTGCCGGTCGTTTCCGGTGCGAAGTAGTGGGTCATGCCGTGCCGGAGACCCGCCGCGATCCTGGGCGCAGGGCCGGGGATCCGCTCGATGATGCTCTTGGCCCGGACGGCGATGTCCTGGACGAACGGGCGGGACCGGAGGCTGGTGAAGTACCTGGTGAGCGCACCGACGTTGGGCGCGATCGACATTCGGTTGTCGTTGAGGACGACGGTCAGGTCTGTCTGGAGCTCGCCAGCATGGTTGAGAGCCTCCCAGCTCATGCCAGCGCAGATGGCGGCGTCGCCAGTGATCGCCACGACCTTTTCGTCGGTGCCCAGCTTGTCCCTGGCTTCGGCAAACCCGAGCGCGGCCGAGATGGCCGTTCCTGCGTGGCCTGCGCCGAAGACGTCCAGTTCGTGCTCGTCCCTCTTGAGGAACCCGCTCAGGCCCTTGTGCTTGCGCAGGGTCTCAAAGCGTGGCAGTCTGCCGGTGAGGAGCTTGTGCGGATATGCCTGGTGCCCTGTGTCCCACACGACTTTGTCCGGCGGCATGTGCAGGGACGCGTAGAGTGCGACGGTCAGCTCGACAGTGCCGAGGTTGCTACTGAAGTGCCCGCCAGTCTGGCTGACGGAACTCAGGACAGCCTGGCGGACCTCTTGGGCCAGTTCTTGGAGCTCCTTGTCCGTCAGCCGGTGGAGATCTTGGGGACTGACGATGCTTTCAAGGTGCGTGTAGACAGGCTCCATGACGATGGTCTACAGATTCTACGCCGAATCTGGCCCAGCTGACCGGATCGGCCCACACTTTTTTACCCCTGGCCGCCCCGACTGTCCGGCTAGGCGATCGTGACCGAGTCGCAAAGGTAGACGTCTTGGATCGCGTTCAGGATCTCGACTCCCTCTTTCATCGGTCTCTGGAACGCCTTGCGTCCTGAGATCAGCCCGGTTCCGCCAGCCCGCTTGTTGACCACGGCTGTGGCGACGGCGTCTTGGAGGTCGTTGGCGCCGCTGGCACCTCCGGAGTTGATCAGTCCGGCGCGGCCCATGTAGCAGTTCACGACCTGGTACCTGGTCAGGTCGATCGGGTGGTCGCTGGTGAGTTCGGTGTAGATGCGCTCGTCGAGCTTGCCGTAGCTGGACCCGCCAGTGTTCAGCGCCTTGAACCCGCCGTTGTTCTCGGGCAGTTTTTGCTTGATGATGTCGGCCTCGATCGTGACGCCGAGGTGGTTGGCCTGTCCGGTCAGGTCGGCTGAAACGTGGTAGTCCTTGTCCTTTTTGAACTCGTTGTTGCGCAGGTAGCACCACAAGACGGTCGCCATTCCGAGCTCGTGGGCGTGCTGGAAGGCTTCTGAGACCTCCACGAGCTGCCGGGTGGACTCGTCGCTACCAAAGTAGATGGTCGCGCCGACGGAGACAGCACCCATGTCCCACGCCTGCTGGACCTGGGCGAACATGACTTGGTTGAACTGGTTCGGGTAGGTCAGCAGCTCGTTGTGGTTGAGCTTGACCATGAAGGGGATCTTGTGGGCGTACTTGCGCGAGACTGCCCCGAGGACACCGAGGGTCGATGCGACGGCGTTGCACCCGCCCTCGATCGCCAGTTCGACGATGTTCGCGGGGTCGAAGTAGGCCGGGTTCTTGGCGAACGAGGCCCCCGCCGAGTGCTCGATCCCCTGGTCGACCGGGAGGATCGAAAGGTATCCCGTCCCGCCGAGGCGTCCGCGGTCGAACATGGCTTGGAGACTGCCGAGCGTCCGGCAGTTCCTGTCCGATGCGGCGTAGACCCTGTCGATGAAGTCCGGGCCCGGGAGGTGGAGCGCAGAACTGTCGACCGTGTTGCACCGGTGGCCCAACAAGAACTCTGCCTCGCTGCCGAGGATCGACTGGATTTCCTTAAATGTGCGGGACATCTTGAACTAGATTGTGGCAGTTCTTGTCCGAATCTCTCAGGTCTGACGCCCCCGGACCGGCATTCCTGCCCTTGAACCTGAAGATCGTGGGGCCATTGGGCCGACACGCTTAACCTGGAACTGGGTTACCCGGTATACCTGTCAGTGCGCCTGCCTTCTGCCTGTGCACGGGAGCAACAAGATGTCGATCCACCGATTCCTACCAGCCGCGGCCGTGTTGGCCCTGTTCCAGTTCGCCCCGGCCCAAGAAAGCCTGACAGTCGGCCAAGCGCTTGAGATGGCCAAAGAGAAGAACGGTGCGGTGAGGTCTGCGTACCTGAACTTTGAGGTGAGCAAGCAGTCCACGCGCATCTCTCGGTCCGGGTTCTTGCCGACAGTCACACCGACGTTCTCGCAAGACCTTTCCAGCACCCAGGTTTACACTGGCACCGGCACAGGCAACTCGAGCTCTTCGACCACGACGGCGTTTTTGGACCTCAACTGGCGGCTTTTGGACAGCGGCGCACGGAAGCTCGGTCTGGAACAGGCGGAGCTGAACCAAGAGGCGACGGAACTGGCCGCACTCCAGACGCTACGGTCGGTACTGTTCAGCGTCCATGTCTCGTTCCTTGATGCCTTGCGGGCACAGAAGCTGCTGGCGGTGCAAGAGGAGAACCTAAAACGGGCCAAGGAGATCCTGGAGCAGACGAAGATCCGCGCCCTGCCACCGGTGGAGGACATCCCGCGCAAGGACATCAAGCAGGCCGAAGCCGACTACCAGAACGCCCTGGTGAGCAAGCTGGCGGCGGAGAACCGTGTGGCGACCACCCGCGCGAGCCTGAAGGCTGCGATCGGATGGGACCAGCGAGAGCTTCCGCCCTTGGCGGAACCTGAAGAGGTCCGGGACGCGGTAAACCTCACCATGCAGGAAGCGTTTACGCAAGGTGTGGCGACACGACCAGACCTTCGTTCTTCCCGGCTTCGGGTGCAAGGCCAGAGCCTGAGCGTCCGGGCAGCAAAGCTCGATGCATCGGTCCAGTACTCGGTGGATGCAAGTTTCCGGCGGGGTTTCGCCGAGGACGTTTTCAACAGGTCCGGCCTGTTCTTGAACGCCACGATGCCCCTGTACGACGGAGAGCGTTCCAAGGCTTCTGTGCAGTTGGCAAAGCTTCAAGCCCAGGCCCAGCAAGCCTCTTACGAGCAGTCTGAGCGTGAGGCCCTGGCCGAGATCGAATCGGCTGTGACCGAGCTTGAACTGAACGCAAGAAGGTACACCGCCGCAACCGCGGCCTTTGCCGCGGCCCAGACGAACTTTGAGGCGGCCCAGGAAGCATTGAAAGAAGGCGCAGGGACCCTGATCGAGATCTTGACGGCGAGGCTCACCTTGACCACCGCCGAGTCGAACCTCGTCGAGGCGACCTACGACCAACTGATCAGCGACGTGCGAGTGAGACTTGTCACCGGACAGCCAGTGCCTGGGGAGCCGCTCGCCAAGCCATGAAGCACAAGGGGTGGATCATTGCCGGGGCGGCCACGGTCGCGCTTGTGGCCTACTTTGCCCTGACCAAAGGGACCTCGTCCGGGCAGGAGATCGAGTACCGGTACGCACCGGTCGCCAAGGGCGAGCTCTTGCGCTCGGCCTCTGCCGTCGGGGTGCTGGTCCCCCTCACCACCGTTGACATCAAGTCCAAGGCCGGTGGAACCGTCGAAAAGCTGCTCGTGGAAGAGGGCGACGAGGTCAAGGCGGGCGACGCCGTGGCACTGATCGACCCGCGCGACACGCAAGCGATCTTCGACCAGGCCAAGGCGGACTCTGACTCTGCGGCGGCCCGTGTCGCCCAGGCAGAGAACCAGGCACGGCTCCAGGCACTCTCGGCGGTGACGACCGTCCAAGACGCAGAGATCCGCGTCAAGCAGGCTCAGATCGCCCTCGAACGGGCCAAAGAAAACGCCACGGCCCAACCGGCCCTGACCGATGCCGAGATCCGGACCGCGAAGGCCGGACTTGTGACGCAGCAGGAGACGCTGAGGCAACTCAAGGAGGTCGACTTCCCTGCCAGGCGGCGCGAGGCGAGCACGAACGTGACCCGCACAAAGGCCGATTTTGACGCCGCCAAGTCTGACCTGGACCGGCAAAACCACCTTTACGAACGGGGGATCGTCGCCAAAAGCGCGGTCGAGCGGTCGCAGTCCGGCTACGAGTCCGCCAGGGCGGCCTACGACGTTGCCACCCAGCGGCAGGCGACCCTGGAGGCTTCGATCAAGGCGGACCTCCAGGCCCAAGAAGCCAGGGTGCGGCAGGCCGAAGCCAGCCTGAACCAAGCTTCGACCAGGTCCAACCAGATCACGATCGCCCAAAAGGACCTTGCCGCTGCAGTGCAGTCTCTTGAGCAGGCAAAGGTCGCCGCGCAAAAGGCCAAGGACGACCGGCTGAACGTTGAATCACGGAAGCTCGACGTGCGGACCGCCCAGTCTTCGGCCGTCCGGAGCAAGGTGGCGGTCGAAAACGCCCGTGTCCAGCTGGATTCGACCAAGGTCGTCGCCCCGCGGGACGGCATCGTGACGATGAAGTACCTGGAAGAAGGGACGATCATCCCGCCGGGGACCAGCACGTTCAGCCAGGGCACGAGCATCGTGCAGATCGCCGACGTCAGCCGTATGTTTGTCGACTGCACGGTGGACGAGGCAGACATTGCCAGCATCCGCAAGGACCAGCGCGTGCTCATCACGATCGAGGCCTATCCCGGCCGCCAGGTCGACGGCAAGGTCATCAAGGTCTTTCCTGCCGCAATGACTGACGGCAACCTGACCAACATCAAAGTCCGCGTCGAGATCGAGAAGCTGAGCGACGTGACCAAAAAGCTCATCCTGCGGCCGGGGATGAACGCCACTTGCGAGTTTGTCCAGCACTACGAAGAGAGCACGCTGGTGCTGCCCCAGGCCGCGCTCAAACACGACGGGGACACCGACTACGTCCTCGTCAAGTCCTCTACGGAAAAGCCGGAAAAGCGGGTCGTCAAAGTCGGAGAAACGGGGAACGAAGGGATCGGGATCTTGGAGGGCCTGAAAGAGGGCGAAGAGGTCGTGATCGCTGAGATCGACCTTGCCTCTCTGCGCGACAGGCTGCAGAGGATGGAACAGGCCCAGCAACCGGGCGGGCTAGGTAGCCAAAACCGTGGTGGGCCGAGCCAGTCGCGCCGGACCGGGGCCTCTCCGGGCGGAGGCGGTGGAGGGGGTATGGGCAGATGACGGTCGGAGACTCTTTTGCCAGCGCTGTTGGCGCGGTCGCCGCGAACAAGCTCAGGTCGGCCCTGACGATGCTGGGCGTGGTGATCGGCGTCGGGTCGGTGATCGCCATGATCGGGATCGGCGAAGGCACCAAACAAAAGTCGCTGGAAGAGCTTTCGATCATGGGCTCGGACAGGATCACCGTTATGTCCAACTGGAACCGCGGCGGACGGGGCGGCGGCGACGATTCCAGCACACTCAGGTCTTCGGACGTCGAACGGCTGAGGGCTGTCCCGACCGTGCGGCTGATCACGGGGGTCGTGCAGGCCAGGGGCGCGACGGTCAAGTATGGATCGTCCAGCAAGCAGGCGTCGGTCTCGGGCGCGGAGCCGTGCATCCAACAGATCGAGAACGCACGGAAGATGTTCGCCGGTGGGTTCTACACCTACGAGGACGAGACGCTCCAGAACCGGGTCGCGGTCCTTGGCTGGAACGTGTACGACGAACTTTACAACGGCGACAACCCGATCGGCACTTTCATCAAGATCAACAGCCAGAACTATGAGGTCGTGGGTGTGGTGGACTACAAGGGCGGATCCGGCTTCAGGAACCCCGACGACAACATCTAT
>CAZGER010000133.1:0-6039 GCA_964524565.1 uncultured Chthonomonas sp.
GGGCCCGCAGGACGTGGGCCGTCTCTTCGGAGACCGCCGAGATGGAGGCCTCTGCCTTGGTTCCAACAGCCGTCTCGATCTCCACATCGACCAGTCCAAGGAGCCGGTGGGTGAGCGACCGGGAGATGTTGATGTTCTGGATCCGGTCCAGCGGGATCGTCCGGAGCGTCCTGGTGAGGATCCCACTGCGGACCAGGAGGTTCCCCTGGAAGACGGCGTAGGAAAACGTGAAGTACCTGAGTGCGGCGGGAACCAGGACGATCACACCGATCCCGGTGACCCAGATCTCGGTCTGCGCCTCGCCGGATGCGCCGCCGGTCACCAACTGGTAGACAGCGTAGGCGAGCACCAAGAACGCCCGCCGGATGATCCGTGGCAGTTCGACCAGGATCGTGAGGGGGTGGACCTTGTGGAAGACCGGGTGCTTCACAGCGTCGGGGCCTGGGTCGGGGGAGGCGAAGACACCGGCGCGGGCGCCGG
The DNA here is from genome assembly GCA_964524565.1 of uncultured Chthonomonas sp. Classification (GTDB taxonomy): domain Bacteria; phylum Armatimonadota; class Fimbriimonadia; order Fimbriimonadales; family Fimbriimonadaceae; genus UphvI-Ar2. The sequence goes on from CAZGER010000133.1 coordinate 481, forward strand.
CTTGTCGTCGTGGACGAGGCGCGATCTGAGAAGCTCTCCGTCCGCCGCGAGGAGCCCAGGCAGTGAAGCGACGGCAGTGGGCATCCCACCGACGAAGATCGACACGTTCACGATCCCGAGGGCGCGGGCGACCGGGCCAGCGGCGACATCGATGTGTTGGACCCTGGTGCGGGAGACAAACCGCCACGACCTCCAGAAGACTCCTTTACAAACCGCAAGGTCATCGTCGGAAAGACGGTATCTGAACCGGCTGTAGCTCGCTCCTACCACCGCCTGACCGATCGAGACGTACACGACGAAGAACGCGGCCGCTCCGATAAAAATGTACTTGCGGTCCAAATCGGCAACGCTGTGCAGGATGAAGAACGGGAACACCGCCAAGGGGGTCAGGAAGAGCGCGGTGATCAGGTTTTGAACCCGCCACAACTTGCAGACATTCGGATTGAGTCGCGACCATCCGCTTGTATCGAGGGGTTCGGGCATCAGTAAGGATTGATACCAGAACTGGAGCGGGCCAGGTTTCTCAGCCTGGCCCGATGGCGGGGACAGTCAGTCCGAGACCCTTCCCGGGGGACGCGTCCCGTAGCCCTTTTGCCCCGTCGACTTGTTGCCTAGTTCCCGGCGGTAGGACTCGGCCAGACGCTCGAGCCGTGCCACGGTCTCTGGGTGGTTTTCGGCGACGTTTCTGGTCTCGTTGCGGTCGGTCGCCAGGTCGTAGAGGGACAGGCCGAGCTGCAGAGTGACCTCACCGGCCGAGTCTCCGCCCACACCGCCGGGGGGAGTCTGGTGCCGGTAAGGGTGGGGAAAGTGGAGCTTCCACCGGCCCTCGCGGACGGCTTGCAGCTCACCTGGCCAAATGTAGTACGGGAAGCTGGCGTGGGTAGGGCCCGATGTCTGCCCTGTGACGAGCGACGTGGCATCGACGCCGTCTATCGCGAGCTTTGGCCCCTGCACACCGGCGAGCGAGGCGAACGTCGGCGCGATGTCGATGGATGTCCAGAAACTGGCGGACGTTTTGCCAGCAGGAACGTGCCCGGGCCAGCGGACGATGCACGGCTCGCGGACGCCCCCCTCGAACGTCGTGCCTTTCCCTTCCCTGAGTCCGCCGGACGAGCCAGCGTGCTCGCCGTAGGGCAACCAGGGTCCGTTGTCAGAGGTGAAAACAACGATCGTGTTGTCGTCGATACCGGACTTTTTGAGGGCTTTGAGGACCTCACCGACAGACCAGTCAAGCTCTTGGATGACGTCGCCGTAGAGCCCCGCTCCCGACTTACCCTTGAACTTGGAAGAGACCCCGAGCGGGACATGCGGCATTGAATGGGCGAGGTAGAGGAAGAACGGTCGGTCGGCGTTTTTGCCGATGAACCTGACAGCCTCCTCGGTGTACCGGGTCGTGAGGGTGTCCTGGTCGGCAAGGGTCTCGATCTGCTCGAGCCGCGTGTTGTCGCGGTACAGATGGAGCTCGCCCCAGTTCTTGCCGTGTGGCGGCCACATATCGTTGCTGTAGGGCAGTCCGAAGTACTCGTCGAACCCGTGGGCCAGGGGCATGAGGTTCTTGACCCCGATGTGCCACTTGCCAACGATCGCCGACCGGTACCCGGCTGGCTTGAGGAGCTCGGGGATTGTCTGCTCGCTCAGGTTGAGACCGGTCTTGTCGGACGGCACAAGGACGGCGGGAATCCCGAGGCGCACCGGCTGGCACCCGGTGAGGATGGCGGCCCTGCTCGGGCTGCACCCTGGCGAGGCGACCAGAAAGTCGGTGTACCTGGTGCCTTCCCGGGCCATTTTGTCGAGGTTTGGCGTTTTGTAGGCAGTCTGGCCGTAGCAGGACAGGTCGCCGTAGCCAAGGTCGTCGGCAAAGATCAGAACGAAATTGGGGCGGTTGCCCAAGAGCGCTGCGGCGATCGGGAGGGCTAGCACGGGGCCAAGACTACCTGGCAGGGTGGGTGCCCAAGCCTGGGGAGAAATCACCCGTACAATCGGGCGCATGGACTTTGCCCTGACGCAAGAACACCACCTGATCCGCGAATCTGCCGAGAAGATCGCCGCGAGCGAACAGGCACCCGGCAAACGAGAGTAAGACCGAGCGCACGAGTCTGACACCGAGAGCTAGAAGATGGGCGAATCGGGTCTTTTGGGTGTTTCGATCCCGGCGAAGTACGGTGGCACAGACACCGACTACATCAGTCTTGGGATCGTCTGCGAGGCGTTCGAGCACGTCGACACCAGCGCAAGGGTCGTGATGTCGGTCCACAGCGGACTGCACTGCCTGACCCTGCTGCAGTGGGGGACCGAGGAGCAGAAGCAGCGGTGGCTGCCTGACCTGGCCTCTGGCGCAAGGGTCGGCGGTTTCGGGCTGACCGAGCCAAACGCGGGGTCCGACGCCATCAACATCAAAACGACCGCCACGAAGGACGGTGCGGACTACGTGCTGAACGGACAAAAGACGTGGATCAGCCTGAGCGACTATGCGGACCAGTTCCTTGTCGTGACAAAACTGGCCCAGACAGACGCCAAGGCCCCCTACGCCGCGTTCATCGTGGACAGGACGATGGCGGGCTTTTCCAGCCGGCCGATCAAGGGCAAGCTCGGCGTCAGGGCCGGGAACACAGGCGAGCTCTTTTTTGAGGACATGAGGGTTCCTGCCGCGAACATGGTCGGTCAGGAGGGCGACGGTTTCAAGGTCGCGATGTCGGCCCTGGACCACGGTCGTTACACGGTGGCGGCGGGTGCGGTCGGCATCATGACGGCGTGCCTGGAAGCCTGCGGCAAGTACTGCACCGAGCGGAAGGTAGGCGGCGAGGAGATCGGCAAGAAGCAGCTGGTCCAGCAGATGGTGGCCAGCATGGCCCGCGGACGCGACATCGGCAGGCTGCTGTACCAACAGGTGGGCTGGATGAAGAACACGGGCCAGAGGCACACGCGGGAGGTGAGCATGGCCAAGTGGGTGAACTGCGAGGCAGCGTTCGACGCCGCCCACAAGGCGATCGAGATCCACGGGGCTTACGGGTTCTGCGACGAGTTCCCGGTGGAGCGCTACTTTAGGAACTCCCGAGGGGCGATGATCTACGAAGGCACCCACGAGATCCACACGATCGTGCAAGCCGAGTACGCTCTGGGTTACCGGTCGGACAAGCCGCTCCCCAAGAACCTGCCGACCTACCCGTTCTCCTAGGGACAAAAAAGAAAGGGCCCGGGATCGAGTTCTGCTCGAAGCCCGGGCCTTTTTGTTGACCGGAGGGTCACTCTTTCTCGACGTGGGAGAAATCGAGTTCGACAGGAGTGTCGCGGCCGAAGATCGAGATCATGACCTTGATCTTCTCGTGGTCGGGGTTGACTTCCTCGATCCTTCCGGTGTAGTCGATGAACGGGCCCTCGACCACCCTGATGACATCGCCCTTGTTGAACACTGCCTTGGGCGCCTCCTCGCTCTTTTGGAGGTTGGTCATGATCCTCTTGACCTCGTACTCTTCCAGAGGCACGGGCCGGTTGCCGCTGCTCACAAAACCTGTGACCCCGCTGGTGCCCTTGATGAACTTGAACATCTCGTCAGTGAGGTCCACCAACACAAGGATGTAGCCGGGGAAGACCTTTTTGGCGACCTCCACCCTTTTGCCGTTGCGGGTGGCGAGTTCTTTTTCCGTCGGGATCAGGATCTCGAAAATGTCCCTGTTCCAGTGGCCCTCCACCTCGGCCCTACGGGTGATGAGCTCACGGACCTTGTTCTCGTGGCCCGAGATTGTATGGACCGCGTACCAGGCCCTTGCCATTAGCCGCCCACTCCGATCGCGCCGAAGAACATGGTGAACAGGATGGACAAAAGAAAGAGGATGGTGACGCAGAACGTACAGACGCCGAGCACGATGCCTGTGAGCCTTGTGGTCTCTCGCATCGAGGGCCAAGAGATGTGCTTGATCTCCCTTTGGACATCGCGAAAGAACTGCTTTGGCCCCCTCCTCAGGTTGGGGGTTGGGAGCGACGTGGCGGGTTTTGGCCTTTGTCCCTGGGTAGTGCTCATATCGGTCTTGCTCCTTTCAGCAGAAACACTCAGGCTAGGTTCCTTCTGCAAGGGGGGATGAACCGAGGATACCATCGGCCCGTGGCGAATGGCATCGCCTTGGGTCCTAAACTGTCCCTAAGCGGTGATCTTTTTGACCGTGTAGGTGATCATTCCGGCAGGAGCCTCGAACGTGGCGCTCTCGCCGACCTTCAGGCCCACGATCGCCTCGCCCATCGGCGACTGGTCGCTGATGAGGTCTTCGTCGGGATTGGCCTCGATGCTGGCGACAAGCCGGACCTCGAACTGGATCCCACGGTCGGCATCGTTGAGGGTGACAAGCGAGCCGAGACCGACGAAGTCGGTCGGAATGTCCTCCTTTTCAAGGACGTTCGCGCCTGAAAGGATGGTCTTGAGGTCTGTGATACGGTTTTCGACGATGGCCTGTTCGACCTTGACCTCGTCGAGCTCGTTATTGTCCTCGGAGAATTCTCCGTGGTCCTTGCTCTCTCGGATCCTATCGGCGATCTCCTGGCGTTTGACGACGGTCAGGTGCTGAAGTTCTGCCTTCAGCCTCTCGTATCCGTCCGGCGTCAGCTGGATCGGTGCTCCGACTTGTAGATCAAGCTCTTCCATATCTAAGTCCCTCTCGCAAAGCGTAAGACGGCTATTATATCGGCATCGTCACGGCGAATCTTCTGTGATGCACCGTTAGTGCCGGTTTTTGGCCGCCGACCCGATCAAATGAACCTAAACTCCATGAGACCGAACCCGCTCAAATGGGGAAATACGTCCGGCTTGGCGCGTGTGTTGCACATTTTGGGCACGGTTTTTCTGGCGTGCAGCGCGCACAGCCAAACCGACCCCGCACCGATTGATCCCTACTCTGTCCCACCGGACATTTTCGTGACCTCTGAAAAGCAGGCGGGCGGGGCGGACCTGGTGGAGGTGACGGCCAAAAGCGAGACCTATCCGCCCGAGCTTTTGCAGCGCCAGTGCATGGCGATCGGGGTCGCGGTGGGCAACACCGGTCGCGGATTCGACATGAGCCGGTCTGCGGTGGCACAGGGCCAGGGCCTGGTCCGGTGCACCTTTGCGGTGAACGGCCTGACCGACCGGGTTTCCGGAGCGATCCAGCTCGAGGCGATCGTGGACGCGTTCTTAGGGGCGCCGGAACCTTTCACGGTCAAGTCGATCCTCGTGCAGTTGGGCGGCGAGACACCATTGTTCCGCACCCTGAAGGAGTTCCGGTCCAAGAGCGTGGTCGTTGTCGGCCAGCAGATGCAGGGCCCGGCGGGCCTGGAGTACCGGATCGTGCCCCTGACCCAAGACCCCCAGGCCCTGACGATCCCGCGCCTTGCCCCGGACGACGAGGCGAAGAAGGCGTCCACCCAGGTCAAGCCGCGCTCGACCGCGGACCCACTTGTCCTGACACTGCTTGGTACCGCTCTCGTGGCAGCAGGCGCTTTGGTATACTTCGCCCTGCTTCGCCCGGATGTTCCCCGGTCGTCTTAGCGAGTTTGTGTCATGCAAGACATCTCTTCCGTAACGGTTCAAGACCT
>CAZGER010000134.1:0-6031 GCA_964524565.1 uncultured Chthonomonas sp.
GTACACCCGGTCTTTCAGCGGACGTTTTGGCGGTTCTGCCGCAGTACACGGCGTTTATCCAGAACCACAACAAGCGGCTGTCGTTCGGTCAGGCGCAGGAGATCGCGGCGCACCTTTTGAGGTTCGCGGTGCAGTACGGGGTCGATGCCAGACTGGTCGTTGCCCTCATCATCTGCGAGAGCGGTTTTGACCCGAACGGGACGAGCAGGGTCGGCGCCCAGGGCCTGGGGCAACTGATGCCAGGAACAGCCCGTGGCCTTGGCGTCACGAACAGCTACGACACCGAGCAGAACCTCTACGGCACGATCAAACTGCTGCGCGGGAACCTGGACAAGTACTCCGCCAGGACCGATGACGACTATGAGGCCCTTGTCCTTGCCCTAGCCGCGTACAACGCGGGTGGTGGGGCGGTGGCCAAGTACAACGGTGTCCCCCCCTACCGCGAGACCCAGAACTACGTCAAAAAGGTCATTGCGACGTACAAGAAGCTGATCGGCCAATAGTAGGCCATTCAGCACATTTTTGTCATCATTGTGGGGGCTTTGGACTTGGGCCACGGGCCGTGCGCCGTAAACTGGTTCCAAACCCCAATGCTTGAGATCAAAAATCTCCATGCGCGAGTCGAAGAGGACGGCCGCGAGATCCTCAAAGGAATCGATCTGACCGTCAAGCCGGGCGAGATCCATGCTGTGATGGGGCCGAACGGCTCCGGCAAGAGCACCCTCGCCAACGTGATCGCGGGCCGCGAGGACTATGAGGTCACAGAGGGCTCGGTCACTTACAAGGGTCAGAACCTGCTGGAGATGGAGCCGGACGAGCGCGCCCACAAGGGCGTGTTCATGGCGTTCCAGTATCCGGTCGAGCTGCCGGGGGTGCAAAACACCTACTTCCTGCGGGCCGCGATCAACGCGCGGAGGGCAGCCACCGGTCAGGCAGAGATGTCTGGTGCTGAGTTCTTGCAGCACATCCGCGAGAAGGTCAAGCTGCTCGGGTTGACCGACGACCTGCTCAAGCGGAACGTCAACGAGGGGTTCTCCGGTGGAGAAAAGAAGCGGAACGAAATCTTTCAGATGGCTGTGCTCGAGCCCGATCTTTGCGTACTGGACGAGACGGACTCCGGGCTGGACATCGACGCTCTTCGCACGGTCTCAAACGGTGTGAACGCGCTCAAGAGCCCAGAACGCGCCTTTGTCGTGGTCACCCACTATCAGCGGCTGCTCAACCACATCGTTCCGGACTATGTCCATATCCTCAAGGATGGGAAGATCGTCCAATCGGGCGGGAAAGAACTTGCGCTGGAGCTGGAGGAGCACGGTTACGGCTGGCTGGCGGACGAGGCCGTTCCAGCCCAGTAAGATGCCCCAGCAGCACATGAGCGCAGCCCTCACCGACATCGCTGGATCTTCGTCAGCCACGGGCTACGCGGCGCTGAGGTCGGGCGCGAGGGCACTTTTGGAGCGCGATGGTCTGCCCACGATCAAGCACGAGGACTGGCGGTACACCCCCACCCGAGAGGTCACAGAAGCAACGTGGTCGTTCGCCCAGCCTTCATCGGGTGCTGAGAATATCGGCCGGCTCGACCCAGAATCGATCCAAGTCGTTTTTGTCAACGGGTTCCTTGCCGGATCCTTCCCGGGGAACCTGCCGGCAGGGTTGAGGATCAGCTCCCTCGCGACGGAATCGAGCCTGGTGGGGAGCGTCACCGGGTTCGGCACTCACGGGTTTTCCGCCCTCAACACAGCCACCTTCAGCGACGGTGTCCTTGTGGAGGTCCTGGAAGGCGCAGTGATCGAGCGGACGGTCGAGATCGTGTTCGTCAGCCGGGGTGAGGGCCTGCTTGCTTGTCCGAGGACGTTCGTCCGCGTCGGTGCGGGTGGCTCGATCAAGCTGATCGAGCGGTACATCTCGGACAGCGGGGCGAAAAACCTGACGCTCTCTGTGACCGAGGTCGACGTCCAGCGCGGGGCGAGCCTGGAGCACGTCCGGATCCAGGACGAGAACGAGAGCGGCTATTCGGTCGCACTCTGGGCCACGACCCAGGCTGAGGAGAGCGTTTGCGAGGCGTACAACGTCGCGTTCGGGGGCTCGATCGCGCGGCTGGACCAGAACATCCTCATCAACGGCAGCCACGCGACCAGCAGGCTGGACGGGGTCGTGGTCTCAGACGGGACGCAGCTGATCGACAACCATACGGCTTTAGACCACGCCGTGCCGGACTGCAAGAGCTACGAGATCTACAAACAGATCGCGAACGGGGCCTCCACGATCGTCTTCAACGGCAAGATCTTTGTGCGGCAGGACGCACAGAAGACCGACGCCAAGCAAACGAACCAGGCGATCTTGCTCTCACCCAAGGCGACGGTGAACTCCAAGCCGCAGTTGGAGATCTTTGCCGACGACGTGAAGTGCACCCACGGAGCGACGGTCGGACAGTTGGAAGACCTGCCCTTGTTCTATATGCGATCGCGCGGGATACCGCAGACTGTCGCACAAGCGATCCTCGTGTACGCGTTTGCGGCCGAGGTGATCGAGCTCATCACCATCGAGCCCGTTCGGAAGCACCTGGAAGAGCGGTTGTTCGAAAAGCTGGGAATCCGGCCCCAGGAGTAGGCACAAGCCTTTCTCGCCTGGCCCGAACGTCTGTATCATCACACCATGCTCTTTGAGCTCCACGTCGAGGATCTTGCGATCATCGACCGTGCCTCGGTACGGTTTGGAACCGGTTTCACCGCCCTGACGGGCGAGACGGGAGCGGGCAAATCGTTGCTGATCGACGCGTTGAGCCTTGCGCTGGGAGCCAGGGCGGACAGCGACCTGGTCAGGAGCGGCTCGGCGAGGGCCAAGGTCACCCTGACGATCGAGATCAAGGGCAACCACGCGGCAAAGCGGCTCTGCGAGTCGCTCGGATCGCCAGCCGACGGTGAGACGGTGACCGTCGAGCGCAAAGTGGCGGCGGGCAAGTCTACTGCCCGGATCAACGGGCGGCAGGTGCCTGCCTCGTCGCTCAAGGAGCTTGGCTTCTTGCTGGTCGACCTCCATAGCCAGCACGACCACCAGGGCCTTCTCGACCCGTTCAACCAGTTGACGTTTTTGGACAACTGGATCGGGGTCGAGGCCGAGCCCCTGGTCGACCGGGTGCAAAAAGACCACGAAGCCTTTGAGAGACTGTCCCGGGCGCACATGGCCTCGAAGACAGGTCGGAGGGAGCGGGACATGCGTATCGACATCCTCAACCATCAGGTTAAGGAAATCTCCGAGGCCGGCCTAGTGGCAGGCGAGGACTTTGAGCTTGCGGCAAGGCTTGAGCGGCTCAAGAACCTCGACCGGCTCAGGACCGGCGTCGCCCTTCTGCTCGATGCGACGGCGGACAGCGATTCTGCGGCGCAGCCCATCGTTCGGGCCGCAATGTCCTCTTGTGCGTCGCTCGCCTTGGTCGACAGTTCGCTCCAAGAGGCGCAGAGCCGGCTCATGGCAGCGGACATCGAGCTAGACGAGGCGGTGAGGTTCTTGCGGGGCTACTTGGAGTCCCTAGAGTTTGACGGCGCTGGCCTTGAGCAGGTCGCGGAGCGGATCGACACTGTCTCCCGGCTCAAGAGCAAGTACGGGGACACGATCGAAGATGTCCTCTCCTTTTTGGCTGACGCAGAAGTGGAGCTTGCCTCGCTCACTTCGAACCAGTACGACGAATCGGCGCTTGTCCAAATGGTTGACGATGCCCAGCAGAAGCTTCAAGACTCCTGCGATTCGCTCACTTTGCTCAGGACAGAGAAGGCCAAGGAGTTCGCCGGGTCCGTCCAGACGCACTTGCGCGAGCTTGGGATGGAGAAGTCCGTGTTCAGTGTCGAAATCGAGCGGACCCACCCCGGGCCAAAGGGGCAGGACCTGGCCGCGTTCAAGTTCGCGGACAATCCGGTCGAGGGCGAGATGCTCCTCCACAAGGTCGCGAGCGGTGGCGAACTCAGCCGGATCATGCTGGCGATCAAGGTCGCCTCTGCCGGTCGGGCGGGTGTCCCAACACTCGTCTTTGACGAGGTTGACACAGGTTTGGGCGGGCGGGCTGCGGCCGCCGTTGCCGCCAAGTTGGTCGCTTTGGCCAAGGACTACCAGGTGATCGTGATCAGCCACCTTCCCCAGATCGCCTCCAAGGCCGATACGCACTTTCGGATCAACAAGACAGAGTCTGGCGACAGGGTCAAGGTCGAGTGCGCCCTTCTAGAAGGCGACGAGCGGGTGCAGGAGGTCGCCAGGATGTTGGCGGGCATGGAGATCGGCTCTTCAGCCTTGGCGAACGCCCGCGAACTGCTCTCCATCTAGGGCCTTGGAAACCGCACATCGGCTAATCCGTCCGAGGGTTGGGTAAGAGGGAAGCATGCTTGTACCAATCGTTGCTGCGCTGGCAGTCCAAGAAGTCACATTTTCTGATTCCAAAATCATCGATCTGAGCCTCTTCAAAAACGGGTACGCCGTTTTGATGCACGAGGCCACCGTTCCGCAGTCTGGTGTGTTGTGGCTCAAGGAGCCTCCCCAGGCGGTGCTGGGGACCGTCTGGATCACCTCGGACGAAGGCACCAAGATCACCGAGGTTGTCGCCACCAAGGTCCAGACCAAAGTCACCACCAAGGTGAACGCCGACACGATGGTCGAGCTCCTGCAGATGAACGTTGGCAAGTCGGTCGCACTGGAAGTCGCGACGGGCAAGCCAGAGCGCGATATCGTCAACGGCACGATCCTGACAGTCAGCGAGCGGCTGATCGTGGTCAAGTCGGTGAACGGGACGCGAGCGTTCCAAACCGGCCAGGTGGTCACGGCCACTCTACCGGACGCGACCTACACCAAGGACAAAGAGTCGGTGACTTCTGTCCCGGCGGTGAGGATCAGGGCGAGGGCTGGCGGCAAGGTCCGCATGCTGGCCATGCAGCGGGGCGCCACGTGGTCGCCGAGCTATATGGTCCAGCTGGGCGACAAGGGCAAGGCCACCTATCTGGGCAAGGCCACGATCCTCAACGACTCCTTCGAGCTCAAGGGTCTGACCGCCAAACTGGTCACCGGGTTTCCGAACCTGCGGTTCCTCGGATCTTGGGACCCCTTGACCGCCGGTCTTTCTGTCGACCAGTACCTGAACGGCGTGATGCAAGCGGCTTCGAAATCGATGGGGCAGTTGCAGAACACTGCATTCCGGCGTGAGGCGGCGGAGCCTGCGGCAGACTTCTTCCAGCCTTTTGACCCAAGCGGCGAAGGGTTCTCGGCCGAGGACCTTTACTTCTACAAACAGCCTGGGATCGACTTGCGCCCTGGAGACCGTGCCTACTACATCCTGTTCCAGAGCGAGACCGACTTCGAGCACGTTTACACCCTCGGACTGTCCCCGTACATCGTCAGCGAGGACTACAACGCCAGGATCAGCGTTCCGGACGAGGAGCCCGTCTGGCACGAAATCAAGTTCAAGAACGTCGCGGGGATGCCCCTGACCACCGGCCCTGCGACCGTCATGCAAAAGGGGGAGATCATCGGCCAGGACGAGCTTAAGTACACCCCCAACGGCGCGGAGACCTTCTTGAAGATCAGCAAGGCCCTAGATGTGGCTTCGGACGCGCAGGAGCAGGAGGTCAGCCGGGAACGGGGAGCGATCAAGTGGGAGAACAACCGCCCCAGGTTCGACAAGATCACGATCACCGGCAAGATCGTGGTGACCAATCGCAAAGCCGAGAGTATCAAGCTCAAGATCACCAAGGACCTTCTTGGCGAGGCGACGGCAGCCAGCCACGGGGCGGAGATCGTCAAGACGACCCGTGGTCTCAATTCTGCGAACATCAATTGCCGGTTGACCTGGACGCAAGACCTCAAGAAGGGCGAGCGGGTCGAGCTCACCTACACCTATCAGATCTATCTGAGGAGCGAGTAGTCAGGCCAGGGTCTCGAAGGCGTCAGGATCCCGCCCGAGCATTTGCCGTGCGTGGGGCGGGATGCTGATGGCCTTCATCGCGTCGTTGACAAAAACGTGCCAGGAGTAGCCGATCGTGGCGACCTTGCC
>CAZGER010000135.1:0-5976 GCA_964524565.1 uncultured Chthonomonas sp.
GCCGGTCGCAGTCCGTCTTGGTGGGCGGGTTCTTCTTGAACGTCTGCGGCAGGACGTGGAGGAGGTCATTATCGCCACCAATCCGACGGTCGAGGGCGATTCGACGGCGTTCTACCTTGCCAAGCTGATCAAGCCTTTGGGGATCAAGGTGACTCGCCTTGCCCACGGGATGCCGGTGGGCGGGGAACTGGACTACGCGGACTCTGCGACCCTGCTGAGCGCGCTGGAATATAGAAGGGAACTCTGATGAAAGTAATGGTCGTTGGTTCGGGTGGCAGGGAGCACGCGCTCGCGTGGAAGATCTCGTCTGAGGGGCACGAGGTGCTTGTCGCTCCTGGCAACCCTGGCTGCGGGGAGGTCGCTGCGCTGGCGAACGTGCCTGTCCACGACCGTCAGGCGCTTTTGGCGGCGACGACCGCGTTCGGGCCGGACCTGGTGGTGATCGGCCCTGAGGATCCGCTGATCTCTGGGCTTGCGGACATGTTCCGTGCCAACGGTTATCCCACGTTCGGCCCAGACGCCGACGCTGCGAGGCTGGAAGGGAGCAAGGCGTTCAGCAAGGACATGATGAAGCGGTCCAACGTTCCGACGGCGGACTACCAGATCTTTTCCGACCCTGTCGCGGCGAAGGAGTTCGCGGTCTCTCGGTTTGGCCAGGGCGGGCAGGTGGCGATCAAGGCGAGCGGCGCGGCGCTTGGGAAGGGCGTCGTGGTCTGCGAGACGGAGGACGAGGCTGTCGCATCGATCGAGCGGATGCTGCTTGGGCGCGAGTTCGGCGAAGCGGGGCGGACGATCGTGATCGAGGACCGGCTTTTTGGCCGGGAGCTTTCTGTTTTGACACTGGTGGCGGGGGACAGGCTCCAGAGCCTACCGGTGGCGCGGGACTACAAGCAGATCGGCGACGGGAACACAGGGCCGAACACGGGCGGGATGGGCGCGTTCGCGCCGGTTCCAGACGCTGACCCTGGGATCGTGGGGATGTGCGAGGAGGAGGTCGTGCGGCCGATCCTGCAGACGCTCGGCCAGCTTGGGATCGAGTACCGGGGCGTGCTGTTTTGCGGCCTGATGGTCACACCTTCCGGGGTGAAGTGCCTGGAGTACAACGTCCGGTTCGGCGACCCTGAGACCCAGACTGTCTTGCGGCTGGTCGAGAGCGGGTTCACCGACGCGCTCCTGGCCTGTGCGTTGGGCGGTGAGATCCCGCCGGTCACGTACTCCGACCAGGCTTGTGTGACGGTCGTGGTGGCGAGCCAGGGGTATCCGGGCGAGCCGGTGAAGGGTGCGCCAGTGCAGATCGGGCAGGTGCCTGAGGGCACAAAGGTCTTCCACGCCGGGACGTCGGTCCATGACGGCGGCTTGGTGACGTCGGGCGGGCGGGTGCTGTCGGTCTCAGCGACCGGTCGGACACTGGCCGAGGCAAGGGAGGCGGCGTACCAGGGTGTCGGACAGGTCAAGTTTGCCGGTATGCAGTTCCGGACCGACATCGGCGCGTGACGGCTTCTAGGCGGAGGCGGACTGCTTTTGGAGCTTTCTGATCTCGGACTTGGGCCATTCCCCTTTGGAAGCGCGGCGGGTCTGGACGAGGGCCTGGGCGAGGTTCCACACCCATAGGACGAGCATCACAGCGAGGGTGAGGACGATCTTCCAGGCTGCTTCTGTCCAGTCGAACTCTTTGAACTCTGTTCGGATGTGGTGGACCAGTCGGACGACCGTCCAGACGGTGCTGACGACCATCAGCAGGAGCAGAACGCCCTTGAGGATGATGCCGTCCCAGAGCTCGGCCCAGGCGTGGGAGGCGACGAACCGAGACCGACCCTTGAAGAGCACCCAGACGACGAGCGGGACCCAGAGGGGGGCGAAGATGCCGACGAGGTGGACGGCGGCGGCCGCCTTGCGTTCTGACTCTGTCACTGGGGGCAGGCTGGACACCACGTCTGTCATTCGGTTTGGTGTGTCGGCGGGTTTCATTCGATGGGTCCCGAGAATGCCACTTCCTACGCGTTTCCACCGTCAGAAACCATGAGCAATGGGTGAAGAGACCACAGAAACCTACCCGATTGACGCGTACGAAGTCCTGGCTGTGATGGTCGAGCAGTTTGCGGCGATCTCGTGGCAGAAGATGGGGCTCCAGCCCGATCCGATCACAGGGAAGACAGCGGTGGACCTGGCCCAGGCTCGGTTGTGCGTCGATGTCACCGCCGACCTTTGCCGGCACCTGGTCCCCCAGTTGGACGCCGAGGACAAGCGGAGGATGGAGAACCTGGTCGCAGACCTGCGCATCAACTATGTGCAGCGGGCGGGCGCATGAGCCACAGGGGGCAGGTTTCTGGCGAGTTGGAGGAATTCTGGAGCGGATGCTCGGAGCTTGCAGCTGTGCTGGAAGAGGTCTCCCGGTACGGTACGGCCCCTGGTCTTGAGTCGGCGTACACGGTCGTCCGGGCAGGGCTGATGCGCGTTTATCCCGGGGTCGCAGAGGCTGTGCGCTCGTGGTTCCCATTGGTCCAGGCGCCTTCTACCAGGGGCTCGCAGGACTTTATCGACGCTCTTCTGGCATCGCCGACCGCTGCCACGGCGGTGAACCGGCTGGGGTCGGACATCCAACGTGTGCTGGGGCTGCTGCGCGCCACGGTCGTGGCCGAGCCTGCCCACTAGGGTGCGCACGGTCAGCCTATCGGAGATTCGTCCCAGCGAGCTGGCGCTGGTTTGGAACAGGGTGTTGCCTGCCAGGTACCGGGTGTCTGAGCAGGTTCTGTCCGCGAACACGCTGGGGCACAGGCTTTTGATCCCGTGTTTGTCGTCGGCGGTGGTGGAAGGGGATGCCGTCAGGGGGTTTGTCGCGGCCAAGGAACCGGCGGCCGGGCAGGTTTATCCAGGCGAGGCGACGGGCCAGATCCATGTCTCGTGCCTGGTAGCGCCAGACGTTTCGACGGCGGACAGTCTGCTCGGGCCCTTGCTGGAGACGGGGCGGCCCCTGGTGTTCGGGCAGGACCTCGGGCACTTTTTTCCTGGCGTGCCGGAGGACTGTCCAGAACTGACGGCCCAGGTTTTGGCGGCGGGTTTTGCGCCGACCGACCGTGTTTCGGTAGACGTCCAGCGCGATTTGGCCGAGTTCGAGCTTCCGGCCAAGGACCACGAGGCCCTGGTTGCGGCGGGGGCGACGGTCGCCAGACTTGAGGAAGGAGAGTCGGAAGGTCTCGACAGTTTCCTCGCCAGCGAGTTTCCTGGCCGGTGGCGGCACGACACTCTGTCGCGGTGCCGCGAGCACGGCGAGTGGGGGAACGTCTACGTGCTGAAGAAGGGCGGCTCGATCGCAGGTTTCGCGCTCACCCAGACGTGGGACACGACGCGGGTTCCCTTTTCCGGCGCGCTCTGGCACCTGGACATGGGCGAACAGTGGGGCGCGTTGGGGCCGATCGGGGTTGCTCGGTCGGTGCGCGGGGCTGGGCTGGGCGGTGCCCTGCTCGGATCCGCCCTGAAGGGTCTGTCCGAGCGTGGGGTGCGCAACTGCGCGATCGACTGGACGAACCTGGTGGAGTTCTACGGAAAGTACGGGTTCCAGGTCTCTCGGCGCTATGTCACGATGCTGCATGCCGGGCTGGGATAGAATCCACCGACATGCTTTACCCTGACGGCTACGGCCCCAGACGCCGACGCAAGCCATCGATGCTCATTGGGCTGGCAGTCGCAGTGATCGCGGTGATGGGTTACTTCGGATCAGCCCAGAAGAACGTTGTGACGGGGGAGAAACAGCACCTCTCTTTGACTTCGGAGCAGGAGATCGCTCTGGGTCTGCAGGCTGTGCCGCAGATGGCGGCGATGCACGGGGGGACGGTGGAATCGGGTCGCGAGGCCGAGCTGGTCCGGATGGTCGGGGAGCACATCGTACGGAGTTCGGTGGCGAAGCAGGCCCCGGCGGAGTTCGAGTTCCACCTGCTTGCGGACACACAGACGATCAACGCCTTAGCCTTGCCGGGCGGACAGGTCTTTATCACGCGGGCGCTTCTGAGGCGTCTGGAGACCGAGGGGCAGCTGGCAGGTGTCCTGGGGCACGAGATCGGCCACGTGATCGAGCGTCACGGGGCGGAGCACATGGCCAAGCAGAACCTGACCCAGGGTCTGACGGCGGCGGCGGTCCTCGCCACCGACAGTGAAAACTCCGGGTCTGTGGCCCAGATGATCGGCAGCATGCTGAACATGCGGTACGGGAGGCAGGACGAACTGGAATCGGACAGTTGGGGCGTGCGCCTGACCGTTTCTGCCGGTTACGACCCGCGATCGATGGTCCGGGTGATGGAGATTTTGGACGAGGCCTCTGGCGGTGGCCGTCCGCCCGAGTTCATGAGCACGCACCCTGACCCGGGGAACCGGATCGAGCGGATCAACGAAGAGATCGAACGGCAGTTCCCAGAGGGCCTGCCTTCGGGACTCAGGCGCTGATCACTCTGCGTTTTTGGGCTTCCGACCGACAATCACGGTATGGACAGCTCGTTGCGTGTCCCGATTGTTGTGGGCTCGGTGCTGACCCTTGCCGCCCTTTTGACCGAGAGGGGCGCGGGAGAGATCAATGGGCGCATCGACCGTGAGGCGTTCCGCCCGGAGCAGGTCCGGCTGGTCAAGCAGAGCGACCCTGTCGTGCTTTCGGTGACAGGTGCCAGGGACGTGGTCTCGCGGTACTCGCTGGAGCTTGTCGACGGGAGCCTGGCCGGGCAACGGACGATCGATATCGAGTTCGCCACCGAACCTGGGGTGTCGCTGGACGGCCTTCGTGTCTCTGGCAGGGCTGCGCGGGGGACCAGGAGCGTCGGCTTAGAGTCTGCGACCGTGCAGATCGCCCGCAACCCACCGACCTCGCTTGAGGACATCGACGGGGGGCTCAGGTTCAAGCTGGGCAAGAAGGGCGAGATCCTTGTGGAGCTCGACCTTTCTGGCAAGGGCGCCCGTTTGGCAGGAAAGGGGACGGCGAAACTGGTCGAGCTTTAAGCCTTTTGTGACCGTTGGAGTGCGGTTTTCCCAGGTTGGGCCGGTGACGGTCTAATGGGGAAATGGGGCGGATAATGGGAATTGAACCCACGACCTCCTGAGTCACAGTCAGGCGCTCTAACCCCTGAGCTATATCCGCCGCGTGGAGGAGATTATATTCGACCGGCTGGGCGGGAGGGGGTCCGAGCGTTATTTATCGTCCTGACCCTGGTCGGACATGCTGTCTTCGAACAGTTTTCTGAGGCGCTCGTCCTCGGCCCGCTTCTTTTCTTTGGACCGGACGGTGCTCATGAACTCGTCGAACTCGTTGGGCCCCTTTTTCTTGGTAGCGGGCTTGGGCAGACCGTTTGCGCCCCAGAACCACGCTGCCACGACCGGCAGGGTGACGATCACGCCGAAAAGGGCGCTGCCGATCCCGTAAAAAACCACCATAGAGGCTGAAAAGAGCACGACCAGCCACTTGAGCTGGATCCGGATCGACCAGAAGCTGAATTCTGTTTTTGGGTTGGAACCTGCCCAGTACGCGAGCATGAAGTTTTGCGGCAGGTAGTGCGACCACAGGACCCCGGGGCCGGTGTAGGTCGCTGCGAGTCCAGCGAGGCCGTGCAGGACCGTTCCGGCCACGAACACTGCCACGACGGTCTGCCAGCCCTTGGCTGCCTCGATGCTGCGGCCGATCCAGAGCATGAACGCCATCGACAGGGCGAACCAGATGAGGCTGAAGCCTTGGACCCCGTATGCGAACACGTAGCCGAAGACCGCGCCGAGGGACCTGTTCTCTCGCGAGAGCAAGACGCTCTGGAAGAAGTTTTGAGACGTCCCATCGAACCAGGAAACGAGGAAGCCGAGCGAAAGGCCCGCTACGATGGCGACGCTCCCGCTCACGCGAAGTCCTTTGTTGCGGGATGTCCCCCAGGTGCCTCTCACACTGAGATTATGGCTTTGCGCAGGGTCGGTCAAGAGCGGTATCATGGCCGATCACCCGCAACACGGTGG
>CAZGER010000136.1:0-5935 GCA_964524565.1 uncultured Chthonomonas sp.
CACCAGGGGCAAGATCGGGGCGGCAGTGGTCGTCGCCCTCACCGTTGGTGCGATCGGGTTTTGGAGCGGGCAGGGTCTGCCTTCTCAGGCTCCTATTGAAGTCACGAGCGTGCCTTCCGGGCCGTCCGGTCGTGTCCCAAACGCGGGGCTGAAGATCGTGGTCGAGGTCGCTGGGGCGGTGGCAAGGCCGGGCGTCTATGAGCTCCCGGGCGACGCACGGGTGTTGGACGCGATCAAGGCCGCGGGAGGGCCGGTCTCGGGGGCGGACACGAGCGGGCTCAATCTCGCCCAGAGGGTCAACGACGGGCTGAAGATCCACGTTCCGCTGGTTGGAGAGGCGCCTCTGCCGAGCGTCGGACCGGACGGGTCGGGGGGCGTTGTCTCGATCAATTCTGCCTCTCAGGAGGAGCTTGAGCGTCTGCCGGGGGTCGGTCCAGCGACGAGCAAGGCGATCATCGAGTACCGGATCCAGCACGGTGGCTTTCGGTCGGTGGAAGAGCTGATGGAGATCCCCGGGATCGGGCCGAAGACGTTTGAGGATCTCAAGGACCTGGTGACGCTTTAGACCGGTCAGTCTTGGCCCGGTGAAACAGTGTAGAGGACGTAGCGTCCGCTGAATGTGGCGTTGATGGTGCGGCCTTCTTTGCGGAGGGTGGCGATGGCCGAGGAATAGTCCTCGTCCCGGGTGAGGAGGGCGAACCCGTCGGTTTGGGCGGTGACGTCTTCTGACGTGAAGGTTGATCTGTACTGGCGTTCGTAGTAGAAGCCGATGGACGGGTGGGAAGTGTCGTTGAGGCTTAATTTGACCGAGTAGTCCACTTTTTTGCGCTCGAACCCGGCGTAGAGGGGGGCGTCGATTGCGTTGGCGGCCTTGGCGAGGGACTGGACGTCGGCGAAACGGCTCTGGTGGTCCAGGGCGGTGACGATGTTCGCGGTGACACTGGCCAGGCACGCCCAGACTGCCCCTGTCCCGATCCAGAACCTGGTGGTGTGCCCGCAGGGGTGCCTGTGGATGACGGCGTCGGCCAGGAGGATGGCGAAGGGGACGACGGCAGGGAGGATGTAGTGGGGCAGCTTGGACCCGCTGAGAGAGAAGAAGACGAGGACGACGGTGGCCCAGACCCAGAGGAACTTTCGGAACCTACCGGCTTCGGTCTCGTCAGTGGCGCGGCGGGAAACCCATTTGGCGCGGAAGGCGGGAGCGAGCCACCAGGCGAAGCTGAGGGCGAGGACGAGGGGGTAGTAGACCGGGATCGACCAGGCGTCGACGGCGTGGGCGACGTCTTTGCCGAGGAACCTTCCGACGTTCTGCTCGACCAAGAACTTTTGGACGAATAGCTCGCCGTTTTGGAGATAGCAGGGGAGGTACCAGGTGGTGGCAACGGCCAGGACGATGAGGGCTCCGGTGAGCCAGTGCCGCTTGAACCGGGGCCGGTCAGACTTCATGAAGACGAAGGAGGTGATCGCGATCGCGCCCAGGAGCAGCAGTGAGACGGGTCCTTTAGCGAGGACGGCAAGCCCGATGAGGAGCGCTGTCCAGAGGCGGGAGGACTCTTTGGACACGAAGGAATCGAACAGGAGGAAGAGTCCGGACGAGAGGCAAAGGACGAAGACGCCGTCGGTCATCATGGCGCGGCCGATGTAGACCGCGACGAGGCTGGTGGCGAACACGACGGAAGAAAGGAGGGCGGCGTCATCGCCCAGCCAGCGCCTTGTCTGCCTGTACACCGCGAGGCTTGTGGCGAGCATGGCCAGGGCGGAGGGGAGCCTTGCCATGAACTCGGAGTGCCAGAGGGCGAGGAGCGGGGCGGCGACCCAGTAGGAAAGGATCGGTTTTTCGAACCAGGGCACACCGTTGAGGGTGGGGGTGACCCAGTCTCCTCGCCGGAGCATGTCGGTGACGACAGCCCCGTAAAAGCCCTCGTCCAGATCGGTCAGTCCATAAAGCCAGAACCCCAGGAGGGGAATGACGACCGAGAGTAGGGCGATGCGTTTTGTGGCTTGCGAGAGGTTTTGGGTCACATCGTCTCCTGGAGGTATCCGTGTCGCCAGCCCCTGACAGAGACCGTGACGCCCAGGACGTGGACGGCCTGCATGAAGCGTTCGAGGATGAGGGCCCCGGCGTGGATGGTCTTTTCTCTCCCCGGTTCAAGACCGACCAGTCTTGCACGGTCGGCGTTCGACATGGTGGAGAGCCAGCTGACGGCGCGGGAGACCTCCTCGTAATCGAGGGTCTGGCCGTGGACCTTGGCTGCGTCCCAAGGGGCGATCTCGTCGCGGATGGTCACGAGGTTCGTTCCGGTCGCTCCGAGGACGACGGCTGTCCCGGCGGTGTGGGGCGTGTACTCTTGACCGATCAGTCTATCGATTTGTCCTGATGCGGTGAGGATCTCTTGGGGCCCGAGGGTCTCGGCGCTCATGGGGCCCTCGATGAGGGCGAGCGCACCGATGGGGACGCTGACGCGGTTGAGGGTGTTCCAGGTTCCGCCGGTGCGGACGGCGGTCTCAAGCTCGGTGGAGTGTCCGCCTGGGTCGATGACGGTGAGGCGGTCTTCGCTGGCGAAGAGGGGGTCGCTGGCGACGCCGATGAAGCCGAGCCGTGCTTCTTCTTCTGCACCGAGGACTTGGACGGGGGTGCCCTGGTTTGCGGCGGCTGCGAGGAAGGCTGGTGTGTTGGTGGCGATGCGGAGTGCCATCGTGCCGAGGGCCTCGATCGTGGAGGCGCCGTGGGACCGGGCGAGGGCGAAGGCCTCGTTGAGGGCGGCGAGGGTTTCCGACCAGCCCGGTTCGGCGATCAGGCCCGTGCTTTTTGTGCCTGTGCCGAGTCCGGTGACCCTGCTGGTCTCGGCCAGGAGGGCGGTTTTGCCGCCAGAGGTGTCGGCGACGGTCAGCAGGACGGAGTTGGATCCGACATCGATCACCGCCTTGGTCACAGGTCGGAGTCTACATTGCTTGGCGGGGGGCGTCCCTTGCCAGGTCCCCATCCCTAGTTTCTCTGGTCCGGCTAAAATGTGAGTCCCGATTTGGCACGCCCATTTCGGGGCACTGGGGGCATTGCGCCCGTAGGTCCACTCCATGAACGACGAGAACATGACGCCGATTGAAGAGCCCGTTGAGGCGACGACAGAGACAACCGCTGTCGAAGCCGTGACGGAATCAGAATCCACTGGCGTCGCGCCGAGTAACGAACCAGCCCAAGAAGAGGCTGCTCCCGCCAAGCCGGCCGACGCGAGTCCGACCCCATCCGGGCCGTCTGGCAAGACAGAAGACGAACTCCTGTTCGAAGCTGCGCTAGCTAGCCTGGGCACTGACGAGCCGAACGCACCATCTGGCAGCACACCGCTGCTGAGCAAGGGCGAGAGGATAGAGGCCAAGGTTATCCAGGTCGAGAACGACAGGGTCTTCGTTGATTTGGGCACGAAGGCCGAGGGCATTGTCCCCCTTGCCGAGTTGAGCCACGAGGCGATCGATTCTGCGATCGGCCACGTCCAGCCTGGCGACACCTTTGAGGTCATTGTCCTTAAGACCGGTTCGACCGAAGGAAGCCCTGTCGTTTCTAAGAAGCGGGCCGACTTTGACGTCCAGTGGCAGAGGATCTTGGACTCGTTCGAGGCCGGTGAGGTTTTTGAGGCGAACGTCGTCGACCGTGTGAAGGGCGGCCTTGTCGTGGACATCGGTGTTCGGGGGTTCGTCCCTGCGACGCACGTTGGCACGGGCAAGCTGCGCAACATTGAGAAGTACGTCGGCCAGACGCTTTCGGTGAAGATCATCGAGGTTGACAAGGAGCGCAAGAAGGTGGTTCTTTCCAACCGGGCGGCAGAGTCTGAGCGACGGGACGAGATCAAGGAAAAGATCTTTACCGACAAGAAGCCGGGAGACACCGTCGAGGGGGTGGTGCGGCGGTTGACGGACTATGGCGCTTTCATCGACCTGGGCGGGATCGACGGCCTGTTGCACATCTCTGAGATGAGCTGGGCGCGGATCGACAACCCGAAAGAGGTCTTGAAAGAGGGCGACGAGATCAAAGTGATGATCTTGCGTCTCGACGAGGCAAACGGCAGGATCAGTCTTGGTCTTCGCCAGGTGCTTCCTGACCCGTGGAACCTGATCAAGGACAACTATAAGGTCGGCGAGAAGATCAAGTGCAACGTCACGCGGATGGTCCAGAGCGGCTGTTTCGTGAAGCTTCCGGAGGGGGCTGAGGCGTTCTTGCCTTTGAGCGAGGTCAGCGAGAAACGGATCAAGCGTCCTCACGAGGTTTTGGAAGAGGGCCAGGAGATCGAGCCGATGGTCATCGACCTGAGGCCGAGCGAGCGCCGCATGGTGCTGAGCCTTCGGGACATTCCGATGTCGGAGCGCGGCAGGTACAGCGGGCCGAGCGGCCAGCAGGACTTTGGCGCGGGCGGCATGAGGGGCGGGGCGCGCAAGCGCAAGCCCAGGCAGCCAGACTTTGAGCAGGCTCCTGTCCAACGGGCCCCGACTGGCGGTGCGACGATCGGCGAGCGCCTTGGTATCTTGAAGGGCCTGATGCGGGAGCCGGCGGCGGCCGAGGCTCCTGCGGAGACGAAGGAAGCGAAGGCGGAAGAGCCGCCTGCACAAGAGTAGGCCGGGTTTCCGGCGGTTGGCGGGGAGTCGGGATCCGGCTCCCCGCCTTATTTTTTGCCAGTGGACATTGAGTAGTCTTTTGAGCGTGCTCGCGGTTGCAGTGACGGGTGGGATCGCATGCGGCAAGACGACTGTGGTCTCGGCGCTTGCCGGGATGGGTTTTGCCACCGTCTCTGCCGACGAGATCGCCAGGGACGTTTTTGGTCGTGAGGAGACCCAGCGGTCGCTGGCCGGGGCGCTCGGCCTGGACCGGGTTCCGGAGCGGGAGGAGCTTTCACGGATGGTCGCCACGGACGCTGCCGTGCGGGAGGCGGTGGACGCGGTGACGCACCCCCGGATCATGGACGAAATCGTCATGTCTGGGGCGCAGGTGGTGGAGGTTCCTTTGTTGTTCGAGGCCTGCATCCAGAGGTTCTTTTGCTGTTCGTTGGCGGTCGTGTGCCCGCCGGAGGTCCAGGTGGAGCGGCTTGTCGGGCGCGGTTTTGAACCTGGGTTGGCTTTGAGCCTGGTGGAGAGCCAATTGGGGGTTTTGGCCAAGAGTTGCTTGTCAGACTTTGTTTTGCGAACTGATCGCCCGTTTGGCCCCGTCCTTGAAGACGTACGTCTTTTTGGGCAAGAACTGAAAGAATTGCTCCGGACTGACGTGCTATACTCGCCCGTTGAGCCTGGTGTTGATTCTGAGCAGGCGTGAGGGCATATGGTGTTTGCCGTGTGTGCTTGCGTCGCTTGGCCCTGATCGGATAAGATCGGGCCTAGACCCCGGGATCACCGGCCTCAAGGGACGAGGCGGGTTGGGAACGTGAACATGCAACAATCGAAGTTCAACGAGGAGGACGCGGCACGATGAACCTTACACTTCTGTCTCGGTCCAAGGGTGTCAAAGCCCATGTCTTTGCCATTTTGACGGCAGCTCTGGCCCTCGGTGCGGCGACATCGTCGAGCGCCCAGGTGCTCAACCAGACTGAGCGTTACGCTGTCACCGACTTTAGTGTCCGGGTCCCCTCCAGCGAGGTCGACTTTGGCTCAGTGGCCCGTGACGCGGTCCGAAACTCTCTGGGCAAGGCCTTTTCGGCCGGCAACCGGGAGACGATCCCGACCGACACGGTTTCCCGTGCGATGCGCGACCTTGGTCTCGTTCCGCCGGTTAGCCGTCCAGCCGACGTGCTCCGCCTTGGCGACGCCGTTGGTGCGGACTATGTTGTCAGCGGCCAGGTCGAGAACTGGCGGGTGACGGCTGTCGAGGGTGGCCGACAGGGCCAGGTCATCATTTCTGTGTACATCCGCACGACGTCTGGGGCAGTCCCGGTCAACGGTGCGGTGGTCACGGGTC
>CAZGER010000137.1:0-1298 GCA_964524565.1 uncultured Chthonomonas sp.
CGTAGGTGTGGCGCAGGGTGTGTGGGCTGACCGGCTGCTTGATCCCTGCTGCCCGGCGGTGCCTGTCGAAAAGCATGTAGGCGGACTGTCGTGACAAGGGGGCGCCCCGGTCACCTAGGAAGGCGGCGGCGACCGGCCGTTTGGCGAGCGCGGGCCGGGCGACGCTGAGGTAGGACTCGATCCACGGCATCGTGTGGCGCGGGATCGGCACCCACCTTGTCTTGGACCTTTTGCCGGTGACCCTGAAGGCGGCCTGTTCCAAATTGATCTCCTCCACCCTGAGGCCGACGGCCTCGCTCACGCGGAGCCCGGTACCGTAGACGACCTCCATGAGTGCCCTGTCCCGGATGCCGGAGGGTTTGGAGAGGTCAGGGGAGTCAAGCAGACGCTGGAGCTCTTCTGGCTTGAGGGCTTTAGGCAGGTGTTTGGGGAGGCGTATCCCCCCGGCGGACGGGAGTTCGACCGACGGCCCTTCGCCGGACCTGCGCAGGAACTTGAGGAGGGACCGGAGGCTGCTGGTCCGGCGCCTGACGGTGGCAGGCGAGCAGCCCTGGTGGGCAGGGACATACGCGAGCAGGTCGGCAGGGGCGATCTGGTCCCACCCGAGGATGCCGCGCGACGCGAAGAACCCGGCGGCAACATCCAGGTCGCGGGCGTAGGCCGCTATCGTGTGGGGGCTTGCCCCTCGCTCTGCCCTGAGGTGGTCGAGGAACCACTCGACGGCTGGCGTGAATCGGTCTTTCGCTTCCAAATCCAGATAATGGGACGGATGTAGGACAGGTCGTGGATGCGGTTGGTCGGCTGCGCCCCGTCCAACCCAAAGAGAACGACCTCCTTTCCCGAGGCGTCCTTGGCCGGTATTGTCTCGTAGTCCTCACGCAGCAGGGTGAGGACCGCTTTGTACCGGTCGAACTGCAGGTTGAACTGGTCAGGGACCGCTTTGGCCCTTTCGAGGCGCTCTAGCCCCTCCACTTCGTAGGACGAGAAGACGACGTAGTCGGGGGCGGACTCGGTCAGGAGCCTAGAGTCCCAGTCGAACCGCTCGACCGGGTTTTGGGGCGTGAACCGGGTCACGGACGGGTTCTGGGCGGCGGCCATCCATTCTGGCCGGAGGCGGTACTGGGGGTCGAACATCGGTCCGGCCTGGGCCTGTGGGTAGAGGGTCGGTGTGTAGAACCAGGGGTCGGCGACGAGGCCGACCGTCTCGCCGGGGGCGGCGACCTGTTTGAGGAAGTCCGCCGCCTGGTCCTGGACGGGGGGCTTGACCATGAAGGTCGTGAGTGCGGCTGTGTTCGCGG
>CAZGER010000137.1:1308-5925 GCA_964524565.1 uncultured Chthonomonas sp.
TCGCGCCACGCGCTCCAAGCGAAGAACGCGACTACGACCCCGAGCGCGACGGCGATGCGTCCTTTGGCGTCCCGGCGCAGGTGGCCCTGGCCCATCCACCAGCCGAACCCTGTCGCCAGGACAGGGACTAGCGGGAAGGTGTAACGGATGAACTTGACCTCGGCGCGGCCGATGAGCAAGTAGGAGAGCGCGAAGAACGCAGCAAGCGCGATGGCCCAGGAGTGCTTTCTGGCACAAGCCCAAACGAGTCCCACGATGGAGAGTGCGAGGAGCAGGCCACCGTAACCCACGATCAGGTTGCCCAGGTGGTAGGCAAACCCGCTGGCTGTCCCGGCAAACACGAGTCCGTGCCCTTGCTGGGTGTGGGTCATCTCGTATTTGAAGTCTGTGACGAACTTGGATGTTTCCAGGATCGCTCCTGGCGTGACCACAAGGAAGGTGGCGAGGCACGCGGCGAGGCCGGCCAGGCACAGTCTGGCGGCGTCCTTCCAGGCTTTTTGGGGAAGGTGTTCGGCAACGACCACGACGAAGAGCACGACGAGGGCAAAGAGTCCGGTGTACTTGGTGCCAGCGCTGAGTCCGGCCATGACCCCCGCCCAGACCGCGGTTCGGAGCGCAGGGACCGTGGAGGAGCCGCCTTCTTGCGAGGGCACGAGCCGGAGGCTGAAGTAGAAGGACGCGACCAGGAAGCAGGTCGCGAGGACGTCGACGGTCGCGAACCGTGAGTGGACAACCAGGGCCGGCGTCAGGCCGGTTGCGGCGGCGCCGATGACTGCCCCAACGAGGGATGTCCGGCGGACAAGTATCAGGAACACGAGCACGGCGGTCAGCGACCCTGCGACCGAGCTCATGAGCCTTCCGGCTAGGAGGTACCTGGCGACGGCGAGGTGGGAATCGGAGCCGTCTTGCTTTTGTGGTCCTCCGCCGTACCCGTTCACAACGTCGGTGGCGATTTTTTCTAGGGTGAGAAACAGCGTGCCGTAGTTGTAAAAACCAGGGGTGAAGTCGCCTTTTGCGGGTTGGATCTGCTGGCTGTAAGCCCAGACAACCTCCTCATCGGGGTGGAGGGCATGGACCCTTTCCTGGGTGGGGAGCCCCCACTGGATGCCGACCAGCCTGACGAGCAGGCAAACGACGAACACCGCCAAGCCTGCCAAAACGAGCTTTCGGTCAGGCTTGGGTCGCATTCGCTCAGGGATACCCTACTTGGGCGCGGCGAGTTTGACGGTTGCCTTGCCTGTGATCTTCTCTTCGAGCACGGGGATGTCGAGGCCGGCGATGTCGATGTGCCACGAGGCGGTCGTGTTGGCGACCCCGTAGAGGGTCGTGTACGTCTGCGGATCGAGGTCAAACTGGAGCTTCGTCTCGAGCTTCATGGGCCAGGCCTGGATCTGCTGTCGCTCTTTTGGCACCCCAGTTATCTGGAAGATGTAGAGGGCGACGTCGGTGTCGAGGTTGACGACGCTGGTCACGCGGTGGACCGTTTTGCCACGGCTTTCGACCATGCCCTGGTAGGTGTATGTCATGTCGAGCCTTTGCATGGCCTGTTTGTCCTTGGAGCCTTTGATCTGCTGGGGCTGGTAGCTCACGGTCCGCTTCCAGGTCTCACCGGGGCTGACGCTTTCGTAGTGGAACTTGGGGCTGAAGTCGAGAGATGAGCTCAGGTCCCCGATGAAGAGGGCGAGGTTGTAGAGCTCACCGGTAAACATCCGGATGATGTCGCTTTGGGCATAGGAGACGCCAGCCGAACGTGCAACTGAGAACGCTCGGGCCTGGCGGAGTTCGATGCCGCCACCGCCACCCGGCTTTTCGGGTTTGGGGGGATTGAGGTCCTTGACGTTTGTCACCTCGTTGATGGGCGACAAGTCCAGTTCCAGCACGTAGTCGACCTTGACCTTGTTCGTTTTGGGCGGACTGTCAGCGGTCTCGCCCTGGATCTCGGTGATGTAGGGCCGTTTGTAGAGGACCTTGGCGAAGCCGCCTGGCTTGAGGTCGGTTACGGTGTAGTTGCAGTCGTAGTTGATGTCCAGCTCGGACGGCATGAAGACGGACAGCTGATAGTTCCGTTCTTCTGCGAGTAGGTGTGACCTGACCTCGTAGGCAAAGTTCTGTCCCTTTTTGAACGCCCGAGCCATCTCGACAGGGGCTTGCTGTCCTGCAGCGATGGCAGCGAAAGTGATGGCCGTGAGCATGGCTTTGTTAGTCTAACGTCTGGGTCAGCGAATGAGTTGCTTGGCGATGACCATTCGTTGGATTTCGGAGCAGCCCTCGCCGATTTCAGTCAGCTTGGCGTCCCTCCAGAGCTTTTCGACGAGGTGGTCGAAGGTCATTCCCCTGCCACCGTGAATCTGGATCGCTCGGTTGGTGACGCGGTTGGCCGCTTCGCTTGCGAAGAGTTTGGCGATCGAGGACGCGGTGACGATGTTCTCGCCCCGGTCGAACATGGCTGCGCCTTTGCGCAGGAGGAGCCCGGCGGCCTCGACATCCACGGCACTGTCGGCGAGCATGTTCTGGACGCTTTGCATGTCGCACAGTCGGCGGTTGAACTGCTGGCGATCTTTGGAGTACTCGATGGCGAGCTCGTGGGCCTTTTCTGCGATCCCGACCGCCATTCCCGCAATGCCGAGGCGTCCGCGGAACAGGAGCGATATGGCCTGCTCGAACGTGCAGGGGGTGTGCCAAGCGCGGGCGTTGTTGAGTTTGAACCTGACAGTGTTGCTGGCCCTGACGCCGATCGTGTGGATGCGCTCGACGATCTCAAAGCCAGGTTGGTCGGTTTCCATGAGGAAGGCGGAGAGCTCTGTCTCGCTTGTGCGGGCGACCATGACGATGAGGTCGGCCTTGCCCCCGTTCGTGATGAACATCTTTTCGCCGTTGAGGAGGAACCACTCTGGCTCGCCGTCGATGGGCGTCGCCAGGGTCTGGACCCTGCGGGCGTCGGAGCCAGCGTCCGGTTCAGTGAGGCCCCAGGCAAGCTTGATCTTTCCTGCCATCGCCCCTGGCAGGTACTTGGCCGTCTGCTCGGGTGAGGAGAACCAAACGAGGTGGCCGAGAACGAGGGCGTTGACGGCGGCGACGTTCATGGACAAGGCGGGATCGCCCTTGGCGATCTCGCGGCACGCTTCGACGTAAGCCCGGCAACTGAGCCCGCTCCCGCCTTTGTCGGCGGGGACAGTCATCGACAGCAATCCGACCTCGGCCAGCTTGGGCCAGATCTCATCCGGGAACGCGGTGTTCTCTTCCCATGCCCTGGTGTTGGGGAGGACCTCGGAGGCGACGAACGCTCGGACCCGGTCTAGGAAGGCCCTTTCCTCTGGGGTGAGGTCTGGAACGATCGGGTTCGTCGTCACGGGATCAAGCACGGCGTCGGGCATGGTCTCAATATTTTACATGTCTGGTTCGTGACCGCTCGGGAGGAGTCACCTTCCGGGCCGGGTGACCCGGGAGACGAGGCTGGCCGGGCAAGAACACGCCTTGAAGCACTTTTGGTCCCGCATCCTTGCGGTCAGGCCCTCTTGCGAGTCGGGGCAGGGGTCGCCCTCCAAGCATTTGACCGTGCAGCTGAGGCACTCGCCCTTCATGCAGGAGAACCCGATCTGGACTTTGGCCCGCAAGAGGGCGTCGAGGACCGTGTCCCCCTCGCGGGTCTCGATGGTCTGGCCGCAGAACTCAAACGGCATCGACAGGTGCTGTTTTGCGTCTGCGTCGGGCCAGATGGGAGGCGATGAGCACCACGGCAACCCCTCCGAGGGCCGGGCCGGTCACAGAGTATGCGGAGGACTCGTGGACCGGTTCAAAGAAGATGTCGTCGTTACCGGGCTGGGGGAACTTTGGGTCTTCCCAGCGGGAGACGGAGAGCTTGGCCGGCATCCCGTCCAGGGGCGCACCGATCAGTTTGGAAAGTTTGTCCCGGTCGACCATGTTCTTGGCGAACCACGCTTCGCGAACCCACTTCATATCCCCGCCGATCTTGCCTTCGAACTTGGCTGGGGACACAAAGAAGACCACGAGGTTCCCGGTCCCGATACCGTTCGACTTAGGAACTGAGTAGGGGTTGAACGGCTGGTCTGTCTTGAAGGACATGCGGACGAGACCGGTGGTCGTTTCGAACTTGCCCGGCAAGACCTTGAACGCGGTGAAGTACCAGCCCTTGTCGACATAAGGCTTGACCCACGCTTCGATATCGGGGGTGGAGACAAAGCCGTTCGCCGTGAGCCATGCGGCGAGGGCGGCCCCGTCGGAAGCCTTCAGGATGACCGCGCGGTATCCAGCCACGTCCTGCTCCTCGACGACCTGCACCGAAGCTTCGTAGTCTGGGCTGCCGGCTGCTTTCAACCCTTCCGGAGGCGGCATCATGGCCTGGAGATAGACGAACACCCCGGGGTCTGCCTCGCCTAGTTCCGGCTTGGTCGGGGACGGGGCGATGAAGCCCATGCCCTTGTTTTGGGAGTCGAAATCGGCCTTGCGGATGAAGTGCTCTGTCTTGGTCGCGGGATCCCAAACAATGACGTTTTGCTGGCCCCGGAATGTGACAATGGCTTCTTCGGGCGAGACGCCGCAGCACGGTTGGGCTAAGGCACCGACTGAGAGCAGCGCCATCGCGCTCAGGTGACGGGT
>CAZGER010000138.1:0-5881 GCA_964524565.1 uncultured Chthonomonas sp.
ACCAGGACGACCCGTCGCAGGTCGAACGGGCGCGCCGCGCGTGGCAGTCGGCGGAGTTTTTGATGGTCGTCGCGGTGCTGGGGAGCATCGGGATGGCTTCGGGGATCCACCAGGGTCTGAGCCGGGGCGGAACCAGGAACATGGCGGTGGGCGCGGCGGTCGGGGCGGTGTTTGCGCTGGTCGGTGGGCTGACCGGCTACCAACTCGGGGGCTCTTTGGCGACTTCCCTGTTCGGCGAGGCTTGGTACATGCGTCCCGGGCTTGGGGCGACGATCCCTCGGGTGATGGTGGCGGCGATCATGGGGACTCTGCTTGGGGCTGGGATCGGGGTCGGGCAGTTCAACCTTCGCGGTGTCTTGAGCGGTGCCTTCGGGGGTCTGATCGGGAGCGGGATCGCTGGGGCGGTGTTCGACCCGATCGGCTCGACGCTGGGGGCGGTGGCCTCTGGCCCTGGGCAGGAGAGCGGCACGGTGAGCAGGGCGGTTTTGTGGGCTTTGACCGGATTCTGCGTGGGAATGTTCACGGCGCTGATCGAGCAGGCGACGCGGCAGGCGTGGGTGCGGCTCCAACTCGGGCGGAACGAGGGGAAAGAGTGGCCGATCGACGCGGCCCACACTCGGCTGGGGCGGGACGAGAGGGCGCATGTGCCTTTGTTCGGCGACGCGAACGTGGCTTCGATGCACGCGACGATCGTGCGCAACGGCTCGTCGTACGAGCTGCACGACGCAGGGTCTCCGATGGGGACGGGTTTGAACGGCATGAGGGTCGCTGGCCCGGTGCGGCTGAATCCTGGCGACACGATCCAGATCGGGACGCACCAGCTGCAGTTCTTTTTGAAGGCGGGGGCGGCGAGGAAGGCGATGGAGGGTCGGGCGGCGGCTGTCCCGGTCGGGGGACAGGCTATGCCTGTCCAGCCTGTGTCGCAGCAGCCGGTTTCGGCCCAGCCCCAGGTTCCTTTTGCGGGCGGGGCGGTTGTTGCGGGGGCGACCCAGATGGGGGCGGCGCAGGGGATTGCGATCGTTGCGATCAGCGGGCCGTTGACGGGACAGACGATCTCTGTGTCAGCCCCGATCGAGGTCGGGCGGGAGGCTTCGGGCCTTGCGCTTGGGTTCGACGCCCAGGCTTCGCGGCGGCACGCCTTACTGGCACCGACCGCGGCTGGTTTGAGCGTCACTGACCTTGGTAGCACGAACGGCACTTACGTCAACGGTCAGAGGGTGCAAACTGCGACAGCGACCAAAGGGGACACTGTCACAATAGGTACAAGCACATTCAGGGTGGAGTAAACGAGACACATGGGCCAAGATTTCGATCCGAACAAGACAGTGGTGGGCGGTCCGGGCAACGACCCGAACAAGACCGTCATCGGCGGGGCGGACCTGGGCCGCACACAGGCAATGTCGTCTCCACCGATGGCCGGGGACCCGAACCGCACGACCGCCTGGTCGCCTAGCACGGGCCTGACCTTTACTGTCACGCCGAGCCGTGAGGCGACGATGGCCAACGGACCGGCGCTTGAGCAGTTTTTGCTGGAGATCCAGGCTCCTTCGGAGCCGGGGTTGCCCGGGGTCTCGGTGTCCGGAGAGCGGGCACCACTCAATCTGTGCCTGGTCTTGGACAGGTCTGGTTCGATGGAGGGCCAGCCGATCGAGTTCGCCAAGCAGGCCTGTAGCCAGGTCGTCGACCTGCTCGGGCCGAACGACGTGCTGAGTATCGTGGTTTTCGACGAGGTCGTCGAGGTCTTGATGGCGCCTCAGAGAGTGACGGACAAGACGGCGATCAAGAGCGGGATCGCTCAGCTCCAGCCCGGTTACACGACCAACCTGTACGACGGGATCACGCTGGGATCGCAGCAGCTTGGCATGGCGATGGAGTCGGGGCGGGTCACGCGGATGGTTGTGCTGACGGACGGGGAGCCCACGGCGGGCATCAAGGACTTTCACCCGTTGGTCGAGCACGCGGGGGACGTCAAGCAGAAGGGCATCACGATCACGTTCCTTGGTTTTGGGCCGGAGTACAACGAAGAGCTTTTGGCGGCGATGTCGAAAAAGGCAGGCGGGAACTACTATTACATTCCTCAGCCGCAGATGATCCCGGAGGTGTTCCGGACAGAGTTCTCAAAGATGGTCTCGACGACGGGGGTGAACCTGACGTTCGACCTGAAGACGGCGAGGTGGGCGCGGCTTTTGAGCTGCACGGGATACTCTGGCCCTGCCGGTGAGCGGGAGATCACTGTGAACCTGGCGGACATCGAGCGGGGGTCCACGATCCAGGTTTTGCTCGCGTTCGAGTTTGAGAACCATCCATTGGGGCACTACCGGGTGGCGGCCGGACGGTTGAGCTTTGAGAGCGTGTCAGCCGGGAGCCAGGTGGTGGACGTCGACCTTGTGATGGAGTTCACGGCCGACCAGTCGCGCTACTCGATTCCGCCGAACCCAAAGGTGGCAGCAGCGGGAGAGGTCGCGACGGCGAGCCGGGCTGTCGAACGGACTGTGCTCGGGCTGAAGACCCAGGCGATCACGACGGCGGCGGCGATGGCCGACCTCCAGAAGACGCAGGCTCTGCTGGTGGCACAGGGCCGGACCCAAGAGGCCAGAGAGGTGACCCTGGCAATGCAGGCGATCCAGTCTGGGAACGTCGGCGGCGCGGAAAAGACGCTGATGGGGACCGTCGTGCAGCTGGACCAGGGAAAAGCGTCCCCCTAGCGGGCGTCTGCAACCGGTGCGAGGTCGAGCCTTCGGAACTCGACCTCGGTGCCTTCAGACTGGATCGCGATCTGGCCCTTGCTGGCGGTGCAGGCGGTGCCCTCGTTCACCAGGTCGCTGTTCACGAAGACTTTGACGGTGTCGCCGCGGCACTCGATGACCATGCGGTTCCATTCCCCGAGGGGCCGTTCGGAGCCGTCGGTGAGGTTTTTGATCCGACGCAGACTGTCACCATCGACCCCCCATCTTTCCTTGGGACCGCGTCGCTCGACCATGTCGGGGACGGTGATGTCCTCTCCGATGCACCAGAAATCGCCGGCATCGCCGCTTTGGAGCTGGACCTCCAGCGACTTGGGGAACATGTCGTAGAGGAACCTGGGCTGGGAGGCGTGGACGAGGACCCCGCAGTTACCACCGCGTCCGGTGAACCGGTACTCGACCGTGAGTCGGTAGTCGGAGAACGACTTGTCGGTGACAAGGTTGCCGCCAGGCGTGCCGCGGCTGACCAGGAGACCGTCCCTGATCCTGAAAGGTCTGGCCGATCCGGGGTCTTTGTCGAGGGCAGGGACATCCATGTGCCACCCCTTGAGCGACCTCCCGTCAAAGAGCGGCTGGGTCTGGACAGCTCCAAGAAGGACGGCGGCCAAGGTGATCGGCGACATGCGTCCAGTGTATCTTTTGTGCCAACCTTCGTTGCCTAGCATGGACACATTTGACGAGAAGTTTCGCGGTCTGTGCCTTGCCTTGCCGGGGTCGGAGGAGCGGACGAGCCACGGCGTTCCGTGCTACTTCATCCAAAAGGGCAAGCAGTTTGCCGCGAACGTGGGGGAGCACCACGGGGTTGCGCGGGCGGTGTGGATCGCCGCGCCGTTGGAGGTGCAGAAGGTGCTGGTGGGCCAGGATCCGGACAGGTTTTTTGTGCCGCCCTATGTGGGGGTGCGGGGGTGGATCGGGGTTTACGTGCGGGCCGAGCCATTGTGGGACGAGATCGAGAGCCTAGTGCGAGAGGGGCACCGGCTGGTCGCTCCGGCGAGGCTTTTGGGTCAGTCGGGGCTCTGAGCCGGTTCTGCGGACAGGAGCGCTTTTGCCCGCTCGACGGCTAGGCGGAGGGTGGGCTG
Source organism: uncultured Chthonomonas sp. (assembly GCA_964524565.1). Classification (GTDB taxonomy): domain Bacteria; phylum Armatimonadota; class Fimbriimonadia; order Fimbriimonadales; family Fimbriimonadaceae; genus UphvI-Ar2. Next base: position 3,824 of record CAZGER010000138.1, read on the forward strand.
GATGTTCTCTTCGCCGATGTGCTCGTGGAACTCGGACTTTGAGAGGAGTCTGGCGGGTTGGTTGCGCATCCCGCAGACGATCATGGTGCGGCCGGACCTTCTGAGGGCCTCGGCCAAGTTTTCGAGGGCGTGGACGCCGGTGCCGTCGATGGCGGTCATGTTCCGGAGGCGGATGAGGACGATCTTTGGAAGCGTCTCCATCTCATCGAGGATGACTTGGAGCTTGTCGGTCGAGCCGAAGAGGAACGGCCCGTGGATGCGGTAGGCGACGGCGCCTTCCGGGATCTCGTTGTACTGGAGGCTGTGGTCCTTGCCTGAATCGATGTCTTCCTCGTCGATTTTGGTGACGGTGGTGGTGAGGGTGACGCGCTGGATGTAGAGGAGGGCGGCGAGGATCATTCCTGCCTCGACTGCCACTGTCAGGTCGGCGAAGACGGTGAGGGCGAAGGTGATGGCCCAGACTGCGATGTCGGCGCGGGTGAGTTTGAAGATGTCGGGGATCTGTTCCCACTCGCCCATGTTGTAGGCGACGACAAAGAGGATCGCGGACAGGACGGCGAGGGGGATGTGTCCGGCCAGGGGCGCGGCGAACAGGACGATGACCAGGAGGGTGATAGCGTGGACCATGCCGGCGACTGGCGTTTGGGCGCCGGACCTGATGTTTGTCGCTGTCCTGGCGATGGCGCCAGTTGCGGGGAGTCCTCCGACTAGGGGGCTGAGGATGTTGGCGACGCCCTGGGCGGCGAGTTCGGTGTTGGGGTTGTGCTTGTCGCCGGTCATCCTGTCGCCGACAACGGCAGAGAGGAGGGACTCGATCGCTCCGAGCATGGTGACGGTCAGGACGGGGGACAGGAGGGTGGCGAACATTTCTGGCCTCCACTGGGGGGTGTGGAGGGTCGGTAGTCCGGAGGGGATTCCCCCGAACTCGGTATGGACCGTCGAGGCTGGGAGCTGGAGGACGGCCACGGCCACCGTGCCTCCGACCAGGACGACGATGCTGCCTGGGACGCTGGGGGCGAACTTTCGGAGCAGGACAAGCAGGACGAGGGACACGGTGGAGAGCGCGGCGACCTGTGGCGTGAGGGTCGGGAACGCTTCGTAGACCGTTTGGAGCCTGCCGATGAACTCGCCTGGCATCTCGTCGACCTTGAGTCCGAGGAACTCTTTGATCTGGGTGCTGGCGATGAGCACAGCGATGCCGTTGGTGAATCCGACGACGACCGGTCTTGGGATGTACTTGATCGCGGACCCCAGGCCGGTAAGCCCCATCACGACGAGCAGTGTCCCGGCCATGAGGGTGACCATGAAGAGGCCGTCCATCCCGTGCTTTTGCACGATGCCGGAAACAACGACGACGAAGGCGCCGGTCGGGCCGCCGATCTGCACGGTGGAGCCGCCCAGGGCCGAGATGACGAACCCGGCGAGGATGGCGCAGTAGATCCCGCTTTGGGGAGGGACTCCGGAGGCGATGGCGAAGGCCAGGGCCAGTGGAAGGGCGACCAGGCCGACGGTCACACCGGCCACGAGGTCCTTGAGGAACCGGCTGAACGTGTAGCCCCGAAGGACCTGGAAGGACTTCGGGAGGTTCTTTTCAGCTATGGTCGGCCAGTTCACTCGGGGCTTGATCGTACCCTTTGGGGGCAGGGGGTTGGCCCGCGGGCCTTCGTGGGCTCTCTATTCCGGCTCGGATTCGAGCTCTTCCATGTCTTGGACCCTTTTGAGCTGCCTGTCCGGGTTGAGCCAGAGGAGTGCGACAAGGACGAAGATCGCGACGGACAGGAAGGTCCACAAGAAGGCGAGTCCGAGGGCGATCCCGTAGAGGAGGGTGCTGAGCTTTCCACGGTAGTCGTTGGCGATCGCCCTGGCTACCGGCGATGCGTTGTGGGGCGACCGGACGATCGCTTGGATGAGGATGTAGTAGGCGATGGACGACATGAGGGAGACAAACCCGAAAGTGGCGACGGGGACCGACGCGAACTTGTTCTCTCCCATCCAGCCAGTGACAAACGGGAAGAGCGAGAGCCAGAACAGAAGGTGGATGTTGGCCCACATGATCTT
>CAZGER010000139.1:0-5857 GCA_964524565.1 uncultured Chthonomonas sp.
GATCCAGATGGGGGCGGTGACGAGGCAGACGGCTCCTTGGGCGGGGCCGATGTGATCCATGCCCTCGACGAAGAGGACCATGTAGAGGCCGCTATGGACGAACCCGGCGAGGAGGTAGCGCAGGACCATCCCTTTTGGGATCTTGGCGGTCTGGCGGACGGCGGCGCAGAGGCCGTAGAGGAGCGGGACCATGGCGAGGTACCGCAGGAGCATCGTCGTTTTGGGCGTCCATTCGGCAAGGACGAACTTCATTGCGACGAAGTTGAGTCCCCAGAAGACGATGAATGCGAGCATCGCGACGTGGGCCAGTTGGAGGCGTCGGGTGCTCACTGGCTGATTCTGGCAAGTGGGGATCGGTGTTTATGAGCAGTACCCAGGTGGTTGAGGGGTACCTTGGCGCTATGGGTCGGGTTTTCACCAGGGGCCTGTTTGTGGCGTGTCTTTTTGGGCTGGCCTCGTGTTCTGGCGGGGACGGGAAGACGGTGCTGCGGGTCGCCAAGTGGGGGGCTTTGGCAGACGACAGTGAGTATTCGTTGGCGTTGGGCCGGGCGTACAAGGAGTTCGAGGCGGCGCACCCTGGTGTCGAGGTGCAGATCGAGACGATCCCGAACAGCGCGGAGTACTTTCGCAAACTGTTGCTCGGGCACATCGCAGGGTCGGTTCCGGACGTTGTGACGGTGGACGCGAGCAGCGCGCACACCCTGTTGTCGAAGGGGGTTTTGATGCGTCTGGACGGAGGGGCGACCAGGGGGTCGGGGATCAAGCCTGGGGACTACTTTGAGAACGTCTCGGCGGCGTTTTCTTTTGATGGTGGGCAGTACGCGGTTCCGCTGGACTTCACACCGATGGTCGTGTACTACAACAAGGATTTGTTCGACGCTGCGGGGGTGGCGTATCCGGAGCCGGGCTGGTCGTGGTCGGACTTTCGGGCGAAGGCGAAGGCGCTTTCGGGGGAGGGTCGGTACGGGTTCAAGGTCGTGAGCTGGATGCCTGGCTGGGTGATGTGGCTCTGGAACAACGGGGGCGGGGTGTTCGAGGCCCGTGTCGACGGTGGGGAGCAGAGGCTGGCGATCGATAGCTCGCCGAACCGGGAGGCGGTCGGTTTTTTGACGGGTTTGGTGCTTGGGGACAAGAGCGCTCCGAGCCTGAGCCACGGGGCGGCGTCGGGGATCGACCCGTTCGCCAACGGCGAGTGCGCGATGGAGGTGAACGGTCACTGGGCGATGGTGGGTTACCGCTCGGCGAAGGGGATCCGGCTTGACAGGATCGGGGTGGTGCCGTTGCCGCGGAACGGGGGCGGCCCGAGCAGCACGGTCTTTTATGCGGCGGGGTTGGGGGTCGGGGGGACGACCAAGCACAAGGACCTGGCGCTTGCCTTTGTCCGGCACATGACCTCGTACAAGGTCCAGAAGTCGTTGAACGTGACGGGGATCGCGGTCTGCGCGAGGAAGGACGTGGCGGCGGAGGCGGCGAAGTCTGACCCGAGGGAGCAGGCGTTTTTGAGGATCGTGCCGAGCGCGGTGCCGCCGACAGGTTCGTACGCTGAGGGGTACGACTTTGTGGAGACGGAGGGGGACAAGATGATGTCCTCGGTGCTGAACAACGGTGTCGGAGTGGGGGAAGCGTTGAGGCGGATGTCTGAGAACGTGAGGCGTTACAGGGAGAGGGAGTGATGCGCAAGGCAGTCCCGTACCTGTTCATCGGACCGGCGTTGGCGCACTTAGCGGTGTTCGCGTTGTTCCCGATCGGATACGCGGCGTGGGTGAGCCTTTTTAAGTGGGACATTTTTGACGAGTCTCACCCGTTTGTGGGCTTGGGGAACTACGGTCGGATATTGGGGGACGAGGGTTTTTGGCGGGCGATGGGCAACTCGCTGGCTTTCACGGTGACGAGCGTGCCGCTGGGTATGGCGGTCGCATTGGGGGTGGCTCTGCTGTTGCACGCGAAGAGTCGGAGGACGGAGTTCTTTCGAACGGCGTTCTACCTGCCATCGGTGGTTTCGCAAGTTGCGAACGCGATGGTGTGGATCTGGGTGTTTTTGCCCAAAAACGGCCTGGTGAACAGTGTCGCGGGGCTGTTTGGGGCGGAGGACGGGACCGACTTTCTGCAGTCGAGCGCTTGGGCGATGCCGGCGATCGTGTTTATGTCGGTGTGGGTTGGTCTCGGGCCCCGGATGGTGCTTTATCTGGCGGGGTTGTTGGGGATCCCGGAGCCGCTCTATGAGGCGGCGCGGATCGACGGTGCGGGGGCTTGGCGGCAGTTTTGGTCGGTGACGCTACCGATGCTGGCGCCGACGACGTTTTTTGTGCTGGTGACCTCGTCGATCGGGGCGATGCAGATGTTCACTCCGGTTTACATGATGACGAAGGGCGGGCCGGAGGACAGGACAGACGTGGTGGGGTACCACGTTTACACGACGGCCTGGCGCGACTTTCGGATCGGTGAGGCGGCGGCGCAGTCGTTCTTTTTGCTGGCGGTGGTCCTGGCCCTTTCGTTGGTGCAGGCGCGGATGATGCGGCGGTCTTTGGAGGGCTACGGTGCTTCGTAGGGTGTTGGCTGGCGGGTTGCTGTGGCTTGTGGCGGCTTTTCTGCTGTTGCCGTTTGTCTGGATGGTGCTTGTGTCGTTGCACGAGAGCCGGTCGGCGATCCCGACGGGGTTCGGGCTGTGGCCTAGGGAGCCGCACTTTGAGAACTACGCGAAGGTCGTTTTTGAGCCTGAGCTTCCGGTCGGGCGGTTCTTTGTGAACTCGGTGGTGGTGGCGCTGGCGAGCGTCGTTGGCCAGCTTTTTGTTTGTTCTTTGGCGGCCTACGCTTTTGCGCGGCTGCGGTTTTGGGGGAGGGGGGTCCTGTTCGGGCTGTTTTTGGCGTCGATGATGTTCACGGGGGTGGTGACGCAGATCCCTGTCTTTTTGATGATGCGGTCTTTGGGGTGGCTGGACACGTTCGCGGCTTTGGTCGTTCCTGCTGTGGGGAGCAGCTTCAACGTTTTTCTGTTGCGGCAGTTCTTTGTGCAGATCCCGATGGAGCTGGACGAGTCGGCGCGGTTGGACGGGGCGGGTGAGCTGACGGTGTACTGGCGGATCGTGATGCCGCTGGGCAAGACGGCTTTGGCGACGTGCGCGGCGTTCACGTTTTTTGCCTCGTGGACGGACTTTTTCTGGCCACTGATCGCGACGAACTCGATGAGGATGCGGACCTTGGAGGTCGGTCTGAGCTTTTTCAGGGACAGTTACGGCGGGAGCAACTGGCCGTTGCAGATGGCGGCGGCGACGATCGTTTTGGTGCCGATCGTGGTGGTCTTTTTGCTGACGCAGAGGTTTTTTGTGAAGGGTGTGACGCTGGGGAGCATCAAGTAGCCCGGTCTTTGGCCCGGTAAGCGGTTACGAGGGCGGCGATCCCGGCGAGGGCGGCCCAGGCGAAGGTCGCCCAGGTGGGGCTGTGGGCGTTGTTCATGGCGTCGAACATGGGGACGGTCTCGGGCCGGGGGTCGGCGAGGGCGGTGGTGCCCATCGAGGCGAGTGACTCGGCGAGGCCGAGGGCGAGGATGACGGCGGCGGCCCAGTATGCGGTCTTTTGCTTACCGGTGAACCCCCAGGCGAACTTGGCGGCGATGACGGCGGCGACCATGCGGACGACGACCATGACGGCGGTCCAGGTGTCTGTGGTCTCCCACGAGCCTGGTTTGAAGGTGCCGTTCGTGCCGAGGACCGCCCAGGCGATGCTGAGGAGGACGAACATGACGACCATGTTGACGACCACGGCCAGGATGACGGCGGCGAGGCCTTTCATGGCAGAACGATACCTAGGGGCTGCCTATTCCTGGTGGAGCCAGGACGGGTGGTCCGTACTGAACCCCGCTCCTTGGTGCGAGGAGTTTGGTCGAATTCGGCTACTCTGTTGCGGTGACTAGAGAAGCGACCGGTACCAGCGGGCGCGGAGACGGTCAATGTCTGAAATCACAGATTAAGCAACCGTGGTTTTATTAAACTTATGGCAGCCGCCATACCCCGCTTTCGGCCGCAACGCGCTCAAGATTGAGGACTGCGTTTGTCCCAAGCTGCCGGTGAGCGTCCGGGAGGTTCTGGGAAAACGAGAGCAGTTGTCCGATCCACTTGTTCAGGGGTGCGTCGGAGGCTACAACCATCGGAACCTAGCGCGCCGTCGCATACATCGGCGTCAGCGTCCTTGGCAAGCGAAAGTAAAAAAACGTCTTCTCGCCCGAAGTCCAACTACGGAGCCCCGCCGAACACTGGCAAATCAAGGATACTGGCGCTTACGTAACAGGGCTGCTCCGCGGAATCCTGGACAACGAGTTCGCCCATGACGTAGACGAGTTTAGTGTACCTGTCCGCGTCCGGCAGCCAGTCGCCCGAGCAGCCTAGTTACCGCTGCTTGACCTGACTCGGGTAGGTACTGTATACTTGAAAGTGGCCTTCTGACGCCGAGCTTCGTCCTGCGTCTAGGGGAGGAAAAATGATGGCGAACTCGCTCACATTTATCGACCTGTTCGCGGGCCTCGGGGGGTTCCACCAAGCACTCGCCTCCATGGAGCACGTGTGCGTATTCGCGTGCGAGGTTGACGACGTACTCAACGACCTTTATGAGATCAACTATGGCATTAAACCGCACAAGGATATTCGCACGTTAGCCATTAATAACGTGCCGGACCACGACGTTCTCTGTGCCGGATTCCCTTGTCAATCTTTCAGTAAAGCAGGGCGACAAGAGGGCTTGAAGTGTAAGACCAATGGCGACCTCATCAACTACGTCCTAGACATCATTGAGGCGAAGAGGCCGGGCTACTTCATTCTTGAGAACGTTCCAAACTTGGAGAAGCACGCCAACGGCGACACTCTCAAGACCATCCTGGCTCGGCTTGAGAAACATTACGACGTGTTACCGGGCAAGCTTTCGCCACATCTGTTCGGGATACCGCAAGTCCGGGAGCGGCTCTTCATCGTGGGTGCCCGCGACGGCCTCGGGCTCTTCTCCTTCCCCGAGCCGAACGGCAAGAAGCCGTGCATCAAGCCCTACCTAGAGGAAAGGCCAGTAGACGCCAAGTCCATCCCGCAGTACCTCATTGATTGCATTAACGTCTGGCAGGAGTTCGTCGAGTCGTTCCCGTCTGACAAGGAGTTGCCATCCTTCCCAATCTGGGCTATGGAGTTCGGAGCCGACTACCCGCTCGAAGGTCTGCCTCCCATGTCGCGAAAGCTCAAGGACATGCGCAAGCATAAAGCCTCCTTTGGGCGGAGCCTAGAGGGCTGCACTCGTTTCGAGCAACTGGAGCAGTCCCTCCCTCACTACGCTCTCGATGACGAGGCATTTCCCGATTGGAAGGTTCAGTTCATTAGGCAGAACCGCGCCCTCTATGAGGAGAACAAGGAATGGATTGACGCTTGGCTGCCGAAGCTCGACCGATTCCCGCACAGTCTCCAGAAGCTCGAATGGAACTGCAAGGGAGGGGAGCGTAACATCTGGGATTACGTGCTTCAGATTAGGGCCAGCGGAGTGCGCGTTAAAAGGTCGACAACGGCTCCGTCGCTCATCGCCATGACGACGACTCAGGTGCCTATCATTGGATGGGAGAAGCGATACATGACTCCCCTGGAGTGCGCCGGTCTCCAGAGCATGGACACCACGAAGGTCCTTCCGTCTACACCGACTCGCGCATATAAAGCGCTTGGGAATGCCGTCAACGTGGACCTTGTCAAGATGGTAGCGGAGAAACTGCTGCCGCGAGGAACTGAGGAGCCAGACACCCGGGAGTGTAAGCTCCTTGCGACAGTGTAGCGGGGAGTATGTTTGCCTGACCAAGACACAATCAATATAAGACCTGAGTCGGGCATTCTCGCCA
>CAZGER010000140.1:0-291 GCA_964524565.1 uncultured Chthonomonas sp.
ACAGCGCCGAAGCCGCACCCTTGCGCGACCCACAAGCCGTCCTGCCAGCGATCGCGATGACCGCTGCCAGGGCAAAGTGCGTCGCCATTTCGTACAGCTCGCTCGGATGTCTGGGATCCTCGGTGCCGGATTTGGGATAAACGACGCCCCATCCGGCCTGGGTGGGGACGCCCCACAACTCGCCGTTGATGAAGTTGGCGATGCGGCCGATCCCCAGCCCGAGCGCGGCCGGGACCGTAAGGACGTCGCCCAGGGCGGCAAACCCGATCCCGTACCTTCGGCAGAAGATCC